>JBDUDZ010000014.1:0-19045 GCA_040002635.1 Rhodoglobus sp. | reverse complement strand
GAGTATGAAGACGACGGCTACTGGCGCGGACCGATCTGGGCGCCCTCGACTGTGCTCATCGAAGACGGGTTGCGTCGCAGCGGGCACGTCGACATCGCCAACCGGGTGAGCGAGCGATTCCGGGCGCTGTGCGAGATGTCGGGCTTCGCCGAGAACTTCGATGCAATCACTGGCGCGGGGCTGCGCGATCGGGCATACACCTGGACGGCGAGCGCGTACCTCGTTTTGGCTCGCGAGGCCGAAGCGCGCGGCTAGAGAGCGGCGATCGCCTTCGCGAGATTCTTGTCGCGAGTCTCTTGTGACTTCGCCGCGACCCAAGGGTCGACGAAGGTGCGCTGCTTTGAGTACGACAGAGCCGTGAACTTCTCGAGCACGCCAGCGGAAGTGAGTGCGTCGGACAGTTCAGCGGGAATCTCTAGCACTCTCGGCGCATCGTCGAGTTCCAGCGTGACGTCGACTGCATCGCCTGGCTTCAGGCCCGATGCCGCCCGGTTATCCGAGCTAAAGGCGATGCGGAACGCGCCTTTGTACCAACTCACGGTGTTGCGGTAGCTATACCCGGCGAGCGTCACCACGACGGGGTAGCGCTTGGCGGGGCCGAGTTGTGCCATCGCGTCTTCGGGCACCACCAGACCGATTGGCCCCGGTGTTGTGTCGAGGACGGTGTGGAAGGTGACGGCCACTCTGCTAGGCCGTTGGCGGTTTCGGGGTGCGGGGTTTGGCTGTGGCCTTGGTGGTGGGCTTCGCGGATGCCGCGGCGGGCTTCGCAGGCGCGGTTGCGGCCTTGGCCACAGCGGCCGCGGTAGTCGCCGGGCGGGCGGCCGGAGTTGTCGCAGCCGGAGAGTTCTTCGCGATGTAGAGGTGTGCGGCGCGTGTGCCGACGAGCAGAAAGCGCACGAGCAGGAAGAGCAGGGCCACAACGACCAGGAACAGGAAGAACGAGAGCAGCCCACCGACAATCAAGGTGACGAGATGCGTAAAACCTCCGAACACGCCTGGACCATAACCCATGTCAATTCTCCAATTCTTCGGTGTTGCTGTCTTCGATGACTGTGCCGACGGCGATCGCCACGGTGAGCCCCCAGCTGAGCCAGGCCAACGCGAGGCGCCAGTCGTGCGGTCCCTTACGGGTCGATTGCACGACGCCAAATATCCCGAAGAGCGCCCCGATCACGCTCGTGTTGAAAATGAACCTGCGCACGTCGCTCCTTCGGCCGTTTCTTCAACGCTACCCGCATGTACTGGGTTAACACAGGGCGCCGCTACGGTGAAGTGTGAAGTCAGCGATCCTCGGTGCAGTGCTGCTGGTTGCCGGCGCGGTGCTTGTGGCCACGGGAGTGCTTCCCCTCGCGGATGCCGCCGCAGTCGGCCAGCGCGTCTGGCCCATCCTGCTCTTCGTGGTCGCGATCACCGTGGTGACGGAACTCGCGGCGGAGGCGGAACTGTTCCGCGTGGTTGCCGAACGGGCCGCCGGATGGGGTCGCGGCCGCACCTGGCTGCTCTGGCTGTTCGTCGTGCTCTTCGCGGTACTCGCGACGGTGTTCCTCTCCCTGGACACCACTGCGGTGCTACTCACGCCCGTGGTAATCCTGCTCGCCCGGCACGTCGGGCTGCCGCCGCTGCCGTTTGCCCTGACGACCGTATGGCTGGCGAACACGGCATCCTTGCTCCTGCCGGTCTCCAATCTCACCAACCTGCTGGCCCAGCACGCGCTCGGTAATATCTCGCCTTTCGCTTTCGTCGCCCTGATGTGGGCACCGGCGCTGGTCGCGATAGTCGTTCCCGTCGTCGTGCTCTTCCTCGCCCATCGGCGGGAGTTGACCACGCGCTATGTCGCCGAGCCCGGCGAGCCGGTCGCCGATCGCGTGCTGCTGTGGGCCAGTGCCGCGGTAGTTGTGCTGCTGTTGCCGTCGCTCGTGTCTGGCATCCCGGTGTGGATCCCAGCCTGCGCCGGTGCCCTGCTGCTGCTGCTGGGCTTCTTCGCGGTTCGACGACGCTCGGCCCTGCGGTTCGGGCTGCTGCCGTGGCAACTCGTGCTGCTGGCATCGGGGCTCTTCCTCGTCGTTGAGGCCTGCCACGCGATAGGGGCGACGGCGGTGCTGGGGGCGATCGCCGGCACAGGTCACGGTTTTGTCGAACTGCTGCGGATGGCCGGGGTCGGCGCCCTCGCGGCGAACCTCGTCGACAACCTCCCCGCCTATCTCGCGCTCGAGCCCTCCGCTGGCCGTGACCCGGTGCGGCTCGCGGCCCTGCTCATTGGAGTGAACGCCGGCCCCCTGATCACACCCTGGGCCTCGCTCGCGACCCTGCTCTGGCACCAGCGCCTCGTCGCCATGAACGTGTCACTGTCGTGGTGGCGTTACATCGCGCTGGGTGCCGTCGTCGTGCCACTCACGGTCACCGCTGCAGTCGCGGCACTCTGGCTGGCTGCACGCTGACCCCGCCATTCCCTGGGAGTCAATTGGTCACTGGGAATTCACTGGCAAACTGACCGATCGGACAGTTTCTGACCGTTCGGTCAGTTAGCGTTGAGCCATGTCCAGCAGCCAGGAAGACCTCCGCAGCATCGCGCTCGCCGAGTTCGCGACCGCGGGCTATGCGGCGACCTCGCTTCAGCGGATCGCCGAGCTGGCGGGACTCTCGAAGTCGAGCGTGCTCTACCACTACTCATCGAAAGAGGCCCTGCTCGAGGCGACGATCGCGCCGGCTATCGACCAGATGGCCGCGATCATCGACTCCTACGGCGAGCAGGGATTCGACACCAACCGCGAGGCGTTCCTCGAGGGTTTCGTCGACTTCCTGCTGCAGTACCGGCTTGAGGTAAACATGTTCATCAACCAGGGACCGTCGCTGGTCGACGTCCCGGTGATCGACAGGGCAAACGCCCTCGTCCTGCGGCTCGCGGATTTCTTCGCGGCCAACACGGCATCGCTCGAGGAAAAGATGCGCTTCGGCATCGCCCTCGGCGGCGCCGCCTACATGCTGTGCACTGTGCACACCGCCGGCCTGCCGGCTTCACCGATCGAGGAGACCAGGGCTGCTCTCCTTTCGATCATGGGGCAGCTTCTTGCCCCGGTCCCTTCCCGTTAAACAACACACCACCCTGGGGTAAATCGTGGCAACACTGCTATACCGTCTCGGCCGATTCTCTTACCGTCATGCGTGGCGCGTGATCGCCGTCTGGCTCATCCTTGCTGCCGGCGTTGTTGGCGCGGGAGTCGCGCTCGGCGGGCAGACGCAGGAGTCGTTCGCGATCCCCGGCACCGAATCCCAACAGGCTCTTGACCGCCTTGAGGCCGTCTTCCCGTCGGTCGCCGGCGCCAGCGCCACCGGAGTCGTTGTGGCCCCGAAGGGCGCGAAGATCGCCGACGAGCAGGCAACCGTCGAGAGCATGGTCAGCGCGATCGCAAAGATCCCCGGCATCGAGTCGGCTACGAGCCCGTTCGACAAGTACGCGGGCAAGGCCGTCTCGGATGACGGCACCATGGCGATTATCCGCGTGCAGTTCGCCGGGCCCTCCACCGATGTCACCGAAGCGACGATCTCCGACCTGAAGGCGACAGCGAAGATCGGCGAGGATGCCGGGCTGACAGTCGCGTTCGGCGGGCAGGTGTTCCAGGACAACACCTTTGGCATCACCGTCACAGAGGCATTCGGCGTGATCTTCGCCGGTGTCGTACTGTTCATCACGTTCGGCTCCCTGTTAGCTGCCGGGATGCCGCTGCTCTCGGCCCTCCTCGGCGTCGGCATCGTGATGGGGGCGATCACGACGCTCTCCGCCTTTACGACCGTCTCGAGTTCTGCCCCTCTCCTTGCGCTCATGATCGGGCTTGCGGTGGGCATCGACTACGCGCTCTTCATCCTCTCGAGGCACAGGAACCAGCTCGCCCGAGGGGAGGATCCTGAGGAGTCAGCGGCAATGGCCGTCGGTACCGCCGGATCCGCCGTCGTGTTTGCCGGCCTGACCGTCATCATCGCGCTGCTGGGTCTACTCGTGGTCGGCATCCCCTTCCTCAGCGTCATGGGCGTGGGAGCCGCGGTCGCGGTATTCATCGCCATCGGCGTCGCAACTACGCTGTTGCCGGCGCTGCTCGGGCTCGCAAAGGGGCGCATGGCGCCCAAGGTGGGCTCGCGAGCGTGGAAGCGCGCGACGGCTGTCGGTGACGAGCGCAAGTCGATGGGCTTCCGCTGGGTCACCGGTGTGATGAAACGGCCAGTGCTGGCAACGATCGGTGTCGTTGCAATCCTCGGAACACTCGCTATTCCGGCCCTGAGCCTTGACCTCAACCTTCCCGACGGCGGCTCTCAGCCGAAGGGTTCTACCCAGCGCGTCGCCTATGACCTCGTGTCACACGGCTTCGGCTCGGGGTACAACGGCCCGCTCGTGGTCGCCGTCGATATCACGCAGACTGTCGACATCCAGGATGACCTGAACGGCATCCGGGCGCAGCTCGCCGAACTGAAGGACGTCGACTACGTCGCGCAGGGCTTCCCGGATGCCGGGCTCGACACCGCCATCATCCAGGTGACCCCGAAGAGCGCGCCCGACTCCCTGGCGACCAAGCAACTCGTGCAGGAAATCCGCGACCTCGCGCCGTCGATCGCCAAGAAGTACGACACGCCAATCACTGTCACGGGCACAACCGCCGTCGGCATCGATATTTCCAATCGCCTGACAAACGCGCTTGTCCCGTTCGGCCTTATCGTGGTCGGGCTGTCGATCGTGCTGCTCATGATGGTGTTCCGCTCGATCCTGGTTCCGCTGAAGGCGGCACTCGGGTTCCTGCTCTCCGTGCTCGCGTCGTTCGGTGTCGTCGTCGCGGTATTCCAGTGGGGCTGGCTCGGCAACCTGCTGGGGGTAGAAAACCCGGGGCCGATCCTGAGCTTCATGCCGATCCTGCTCATGGCTGTGCTGTTCGGGCTTGCCATGGACTACGAGGTGTTCCTTGTCTCCGGCATGCGCGAAGAGTTCGTGAAGACCGGCGACGCGAAGCACGCGGTGAGCCACGGATTCGCCAATGGCGCCCGCGTCGTAACTGCGGCGGCCCTGATCATGTTCTTCGTCTTCTTCGCATTCGTGCCGGAAGGCAGTGGCACGATCAAGCCGATCGCGTTGGGGCTCGCCGTGGGAATCGTCTTCGACGCCTTCCTCGTGCGTATGACACTCGTGCCGGCCCTCATGACCCTGTTTGGGCGAGCAGCCTGGTGGATGCCGCGTTGGCTCGGCCGCATCCTGCCTAACGTCGACATCGAGGGCGAAGAGTTGCGCGAGCATCGCCTCGCCGTGGACTGGGCGGCTGCCGAGGGATCAGTCGCGCTCAGCGCGCAGTACCTCGTCGCAGGCTCACCCGAGCGCGAGGTCGGACCACTGAGCCTGTCGGTTCCGCGTGGGGCAATTGTTATCGCCAGCGGTGACCCGACGGATCGACGGCTTGTCGCCGCGACACTCTCGGGACGCCTCGACCCGGTCTCTGGGCGGGCACAGGTTGCTGGGCATCCGCTGCCGTCTGAGTCGGCGAAGGTGCGTTCGCTGGTGGCTCTCGCCGACATCGGGGGAGCGACCCGAGCGGAGACGAGCGTCACTGTGGGTGAACTTCTTGCGGAGCGGCTGGAAATGACGCAGCCCTGGTATCGCATTTTCGCGACGAATCGCGGCACCCGACGCTGGCTGGAGCGGATCAACTCCGTGCTCGGCTCTGATCGCCAGCGCGTGGAGGCGGGGACTACCCTCGTCGAACTGCCGCAGCTCGAGCGCGCTGTTGCCCTCGCGTCTGTCGCACTCGCGGAGCGTACCCCGGTTGTCATGCTCGACCAGCTCGACTCGTTTGCTAGCGAGCGTGATGAGGCCGCATTCATGACCGCCGTTCGCACGCTCGCCCCGGCCACCACCACTGTTGTGGTTGGCACGCCCCTTCCGGCGCGCGCCGCCGGCGTGCGCGACACCGGGGAGCGGGCACTTGTCGAAATCGATCTGTATTCACTGGGCCATGCCGGCTCGCTTAGCCAGGAAGGACTCAGCCGATGAGCTCCAAAGCAAGCTGGCTGCGGCGCGTTGGCATCGCCGCAGTTGTACTCATCCCACTCGCGTTTGCCGGTCTCTTTATTGGGGCGCTGGGCCAGGGCACGAAGGCGACGGACAACATTCCGGTCGCGATAGTGAACCAGGACACGCTGCAGAAGACGACAGCCGCAGATGGCACTGTGCAGAACGTGTTCGCCGGTCGCCAGTTGGTCACCGAGCTCACCGGTTCGAAGGGTTTCGACTGGACGATAACCAACCAGAAAGATGCCGAGGCCGCGCTCAAGAACGGCAGCGTCTACGCGATCCTGACCGTGCCCAAAGACTTCTCGAGCTCGATCCTCTCGATTTCGAGTGACAACCCGGTCAAAGCGAACATCTCCATTCGCACGGATGACGCGCACGGCTACCTGACCGGCTCGGTCGCGCAGGTCGTCGGCCAGACCATGGCCGATACCTTCGGCAACGCCATCACCGAGCAGTACATCGGCGGCATCTACTCGAGCCTCGGCACGCTCGGCGCCGCGCTGGGCCAGGCCGCGGCCGGTGCTACCCAGCTCTCGGGGGGCGCCAGCCAGCTTTCCAGCGGCTTGGGGCAGTACACCGGCGGCGTAGATTCCCTCGCCTACGGACTCTCTCAACTCAATGACGGCGCCGGCGGCCTTTCGGCCCTGAGCTCTGGGGTCGCCGACTATGCCGGAGGTGTCTCTCGGCTCTCCGGTCTCGCGTCGTCAATCGATACCAGCACGATCACCGATCCGACCACTCTCGCCACAATTCAGCAGCTGCAGGGCGGGCTGGCACAGGCGGCAACCGGCGGTGCGACGCTGTCGAGCAAGGCTGCGGCGGGAGTCGCGGGCATCCAGTCCGGCATCTCGCAAAGTTCAGACGGTGCCTGGCAACTCTCCAACTCTGGCCCGGCACTCACCTCCGGCGCCAGCTCGCTGGCCACCGGCGCCACCTCGCTCGCTAGCGGCCTGCAGGCCGGTGCCGCGCAGATCCCGACGACGGATGCCGCCCAGGCCAAGAAGGCCGCCGCTGTCGCCGCCGACCCGGTCACGCTCTCCGTCACCACCGACAACCCGGTCTCGGCTGTCGGGCAGGTCGTCGCCACGTTCTTCGTGCCCCTCGGCCTCTGGATCGGCGCGCTCGCCGTCTTCCTCGTGCTGCGCCCGGTCACCCGCCGCGCACTCACCTCGACAGCCCGCAACGGGCGCCTGGTGACCTCGGCGATCGGGCGCGCGAGTCTCGTGACCGCTGCCCAGGCCGTGCTGCTCGTGCTGCTGCTGCACGTTTCGGTGGGGGTCGGCTGGAACCTGTTGCCCGCGACACTGCTCTTCTCCCTGATCACCGCAGTCGCGTTTACCGCGTTCCACTACTTGCTGACGATCGGGCTGGGCAGAGCCGGTCTTGTGGTCTCGCTGTTCGTGCTCGCCGTGCAGGTGACATCGACCGGGGGGATCTACCCGATCCAGTTGCTGTCGGCGCCGTTCCAGTTGGTGAGCCCACTGCTGCCGTTGACCTATGCGGTGCAGGGGATGCAGGGCATCCTGTCTGGCGGCGATCCCGGCTCCGTGGTGACGGCTGCACTCACCCTTCTCGCGTTCGGCGCTGGCAGCACCATTCTCGCCCTGTTCGCCATCAGGCGCACCCGGCGGGCGGGAGCCCTCGGCCTCGTGCCGAGCACGATCTGAGATCAGCCGCGCAGCGCTGCCGCGACGTCATCCCACCAGGCGGTTGACGCCGCGCGGGCCGTCGCAGAGATGGCGAGCTCCGCGCCGCGGATAGCGTCACGCGCCGCCCAGGTGCGCTCGACGAGTGCAGTTGCTTCGCTGCCGAGCAGGGCAGTGGTGGAGAGCACGGAGGTCTGACCAAAATTGCCGAGCGCACCGCTGAGCTTCGTATCCGTGTAGTCGTCGACGGATATTCCGATCGTGGGCACCCCGGCAGAGACGGCGAATACCGCAGGGTGATACCTGCTGCACACCACGAGGGCAGCGTTTCGGGCCAGGCGAGCCGATGCTCGGGAATCCGTTGTCGGGACGACTTCGTAGGTCGCGCGCATCCGTGCCGCTACGCGTTCGTGCATTGCCTCGTCGCCCCGCGCGGGTCCGGCTACGATCGAGCCGAAGTGCGCGGTGAAGCGGATGGCAAGGCCAGTGGTGTCGGCCACGTGGTCGAGCAGGCGCGCAAGTGCTGATTCCACAGCGTCACGGTCGGCATCTCCCACGTGGTTGGCGAATGTGACAAGGCAGTAGGGGGCGGTCTCGGGGGAGTCGGTGACGAGATAGCTTGCATCATCCACTGTGTGATTCAGCAGCTCTGATCGCACCCCGAGTTGCTCGCACAATGCGTACGATCGCCCCTCTCGCAGCCCCACGAGTTGGGCGGCGTTAAGCAAAGCGCGCACCAGATCCTGGTCGCCGCCGTCGAGGTGCGGCCCGATGGTCTGGCCTGTCACCACAAGTGGTCGGCGGTACTCGGCGGCGAGCTTGCCAATCGCCGATCGCTGGAGAATATGCTGCGGCCAGAGCGACGACAGGTTTCCGCCGCCGGTAACTATCACGGCATCGCTGGATCGGATCGCCTCGCGTACCGCGTCCTGGTCGGCGCGATGGATGGCCGCCAGCTGATAGCGAGCCGCGGTATCGACAGGGTTCGCCGACACAGCGGTGACCTGATCCACCCCACGAGCGCGCAGTTGCACTGTCGCAGCCTCGAACATCGCCTCGTCGCCGATATGAATCATGTTGTCGACGACGCCGACGTCACCCACCGCAACGATCCGCATGTCCACACTTTCGGCATCCACCGGTCGCCGCTCGACCAACTATCACGGTACTCGATCCAGGGAAAGCCCCCGCGCGCGACGGCAGCGCCACCTATCATCGGGGAGGGGTTCCGCTCGCGTGCAGGTACGCGCGATGCGGGTAGTGACCGGAGGGCACGTGAATCATGGGCATCCTTACTTCTCTTGACGCAGTGCAGGGCGCAGAGCATCTCGTTGATTCGATGCGACTTGCCGATGACCTGGCTTTCGAGGCCAGCCGCGACGGCGGCATCCGCACAATCCGGGTGCTCGCCTCCGCGCTTGTCGGTGATGACCAAGTCGCCGCGATCGCCGCGACCCACGCACTTGCCGCTGTCTACGATGCGCAAGCGGATGTCGCGATCTCGCGCCTTCTCTCCGATGACCGCGACTTCCTGCGCGAGCATGCCGCCTGGGCGCTGAGTTCGCGGTTGCCCCGTCTCGATGCCATCGGCCGCCTCATCGGAATGGTCGACGCTGGCGGTTTCGGGGGCATGATCGCCCAGCGCACACTCGAGCAGTGGTCTTCGGCCTCAGGTGATCCGATCGCCGTTGGCCTTGAGGGGTCGCTGCTCGGTGTGGACGAGCCTTCCGCCCGCTACCGCATCGTTGAGACGCTCGGGCTGATCCGCAGTTCGCTGACTGTCGGCCCGCTGCTGCGCATTGCCGCAGACACCGGTGAAGATGAGCGCGTTCGCGTTGCCGCGGTATCGGCCTTGGGCCAGCGTGCCGGTGACCGGGAAGTCGAGGCGTTCATCGATGAACTCGCCTCGTCGGATGGATTCCTCGGTGACGTTGCACGGCTGGCGGCGGTCGACTTCGGTCCGCGACCACCGCGCCGTGAACGTGGCGACGGCCCGTTGACGATCGGGCAGCTGTTCCTGCACGCCGATATTGACGCGCAACTCTCGCACGCGGGAAGTGGGGACAACGGCGGTGTTGCCACGCTGCTCGTGCGTTTGGGCGATGCTCTTGTCGCTGACAGTAGCGGCGTTGTCGACAGGGTGATCACCCTGTCGCGCGGATCGGCATCCGAGGCGGTGCAGGGCGTGCTTGAGATCGCCGCGTCGGGTTCCGGGCACGTGTTCGGCCGCATACCGACGCTTGCCGAACCCGTGCCATCGGCCGACTCGTGGCCACTGCGCGTTGCTGTCCGTCGAGGAATTCGGCGCATGTTGCGGGCAACCGGGAGCGTCGATGTGCTGCACCTGCGGATGGCTGATGTCGGCAGCCTCGCGGCAACAGACGTCGCTCGCGAGCTTGAGATTCCCGTCGTGTTCACCGTCGCGCCGGATCCGCACGCGGTGATCGACTCACTCGACAAGTCTGGCCGTCTGACTCGCTGGAATTTCGGCGACGTCGATGAGCAGGAACACTTCTGGTTCCGAGCGCGACTCGTGCAGCAACTTGCAGCAAACGCTGCACACACCGTGCTGTTTCCGCGGCCGCGGCTTGAGCGCGACATGAAAGAACTAGTCGGGATCGACATCACGGCGCATCCCGAGCGACACAGCATCGTTCCCGAGGGGATCGATCTTGAGGTTGTGGATGAGGCGACAGCCGAAGCGGCCGCGCTCGCTGTGGGCGGTGAGCCCTCAGCGCCGCTGGCGGAGCTGCAGGCGCTGCTGGCCGAGCTTCCTGCCGAACGCCGAGAACTTCCCCTTCTCGTGAGCGTCGGGCGCTTCCATCGTGTGAAAGGCATGGCGGCAATCGTCCAGGCCTGGTCTAGTGGTCTGCTGGCCGAACGAGCGAACCTCCTGCTTGTCGGCGGTAACCTGACTGACCCGTCGCCAGACGAGCAAGAGCAGCTCACGGCGATGAATGCGGTGGTTCCTGAGGATCAGCGTGCCGCCAGGGGGCTCGTGCTTGCCGGTCATCGCCGCAACGACACTGTCGCCCGCTGGCTGGCAGCGGCACGCTTCGGCGTACCCGGCTTCGCCGCAGAGCGTGGGGTCTACGTGTGTGGCAGCCTCAAAGAAGAGTTTGGTATTGCTCTTCTCGAAGCGATGGCCGCCGGCCTGATCGTTGTCGCGCCCGACTCGGGCGGCCCGGCAACCTACGTGGAGGAGGGCATGACCGGCTTCCTCGCCCCGACCTGGGATGTCGCGCGCCTGGCTGCGGCAATGGAACTTGCTCTCGCCGCTGCCGCCGCGGAAACCACGTCCACCAGGGCCGAACTCTCCCGCGCAACAGTCGAACAGAGTTTCACAATCCAGGCCATGGCCTCGGCTCTGGCCGACGTCTACTGGCGCGTGCACCAGGCTGAGCGCGCGCTGCAGGAATGGGTGGTCGCTGCACCGTGACGCTCCTCGTCATCTGTCCTGACTACGCCTCGCACCTGCTTCCCCTCGCCACTATCGCCACGGCCTGGCGCGACGCGGGGGTGCGCGTAGTGGTGGCGACTGGCCCCGCCACGCGCACGATAGCGGAGTCTTTCGGCTTCGAGCACACCGAGCTCGCGCTCGGCAAGGGGTCTAACCCCGGCGTGATTCGCGCCGAGCAGCAGCCGCAGGGTGAGGATGACGCCCTCCGCGGCTTCTTCGACGCGACCCGGCAGGGGATGGTCGAAACTCTCGGCTACCAGGCGCAGGCGCGACTGAGTGATTTCATGTGGGAGCCGGTGCGCATCGGGCGGGCGGTGCAGGAGGTTGTCGCGCGGATCGCACCCGACCAGATTATTGTCGATCACCTTGCATTCAGCGCGCGCCTGGCGCTCATGGCGGGCGGAATTCCGCACGCGGATGTCGTCGTCGGTCACCCCTCGGCTCTGCCCGCTGAGGGGGAGGTGTACGGCTTCCCGCCCGCGTTTCCCGCAGCTTTCGATCCCGACCCGGTCGAACTCGCTACCCTGCGCGAACTGTGCGAGCGCGTGAGCGCGGCGTTCACCGCTGACTGGAATGCGGCGCTCGCCGAACTCGCTCCGAGCGCCCGCCCCTCCGCAAGCGCCTTCCAGGAGCATGGCGACCTCGTGCTCTACAACTACCCCGAACGACTTGCCGACCCGGCGCGCGCACTCCCGCCGCACGTCTTCATCGGTTCGTCCGTGCGCGACGAGCCGGCCGACCCGGAGGTCGAGACCTGGCTTGGCGCCGACGGCAAGTTCGTCTACGTGAGTTTTGGCAGTTTCCTGTCTGTGCGTTCCGATGTGCTCGCCCGGGTGTGCGCTGCAATCGCCCGCACCGGGCTGCGGGCGGCCGTTGCACTCGGATCTGCAGATCGGGCCGATCTCGGCGAGCTGCCGTCGGGCTGGCTGGTCAGGGAGTTCCTGCCGCAGGTCACCCTCCTGCGATCGGCTGTCGCGGCTGTCACCCATGGCGGCAACAACAGCGTGACCGAGGCGATGACCTACGGGGTGCCCCTGCTTGTGTTGCCATTCTCCACCGACCAGTTTGCGGGGGCTGCAGCCCTCGAGGAGGCGGGCTTTGGGGTGGCACTCGCGCCGAACACGGCGTCGGTTGACGACCTTTTCCAGGGGCTGGAGCGCGTTCTCGACATACCTGCCACTGCCGAGCTCGGCAGGCTATCGGCTGAACTGCGTCAGGTGCCCGGAAGCACCCGCGCGTTTGAGGCGCTGACCAGCTGAGCCATCGCGTCGGCGTCGCCCGCAGCATCTCGATAGCGCTGCATTAGGGCGGCGTTGGCGTCGTACTGGGCTCCAACGCGCGGCTGGGCATCGTGGTGCAGCGCGAATACTGTGCCCGGATGCCGTCGGGGCGGTTCACCCAGCAGCGTTTCGTGGGCAAGGTACCACGCTGCATCCTCGAAGCCCCAGCCTCGGAAGCGCTCGTCCTGCCCGCCGTGGCTCGCCCACGTTTTCGGAGTCGACACGTAAACCCCGGAACACGCGCCGCGCACGAGTTCATACTCACTGTCGCTGAGCTGCCCACCCGCCTCGAACTGTGCGGTGCCCGCAGCCCCGAGCCAGTGGTACTCGGTGTAGGGCAGGTGCACGCGACCAGAATCCGCCGCCGCAGCGAGCGCGGCCGTGAGGCTTGTTCGCTCGGGGATGGTGTCGGCGTCGTTGATCACGACCACCTCGTCGGGGTTGTCGATCGCCGCCATCCCGAGGTTGCGGCATTGGGCGAGGTTGAAGATCTCATCCAGGGAGTCGACAAACCGGAGATCCGCCGATTCGAATTCGTGTCGATACCAGTTCACCACCGCGTCGAGAGCGCCAAGTCTGCTCGGTTGTGCTCGCCAGGGGATCACGATGGTGGGCATTGCTCCACACTACGTGGCCCGGCGGCCGCGAACGGAGCGGGTCAGGCGGCGTGCACGCGGGCGACGTGCGCCGACTCGTCGAGCGGTGCGGGTGTGGCGACGATGTCGACGTCGTCGAGAAACGCGTTCGGCCCGGTACGGCGGATGAGTAACTCCGCTTCAACATGGCTCCACAGTGCTTCGTGAGCGGCCTGCGGGTCTGCGACTACCCCGTGGCGCGGTGCCGGAGCGTCAGCTCCGAGGATGCCAGCAGAGCGGCTGCCACCAGCGGCGGCGCCGACCGGGGCGGCCTTTCCTTCAACCGCCGCCGCAACTTCCCATGCCACAGTCTCGGCGATCGTCTCTGCGAAGAAGCCCTCGTCAGCAGTTGCTCGACCAAGCGAGACACGGAAACTGCCGCCGGGGCCGAACAACTCGAGAAGCCGCTGGCGCATGAGGTCGTAGACCACCTGATGGTCTGCCGCTTCGCTCACAACGCACCTTCCCAGACTTCACTGATGATTGTGATGCTCAGTCTGAGGGGCTGTTCCCGGCCGTTCCGGGCGACACGCCGAACCCGCGAGGTATGCTCCGCACATGACGAGGCGCACTTTGGCCCTGCTGCTGGGTTCCGCGATCGCGGTGCTGATGATCGCCGGGGTCCTGCTGTTCAAGCCCTGGCTGCTCTTCGTCGATGTGCGGGTGGATGACGCGCTGCCGCCCACCACGACCGCACAGCCCACCACGACCGCACAGCCCACGCCGCCGACGCCGTCCGCCACCAGCACCCCGTCGCCGACCGCGCCCCGCGAAGTCTCCGCCGGGAGCTTTACCAGTCACGAGCACGACACGTCCGGATCGGTGCGCATAGTTCAGCAGCCGGACGGGTCACGCGTGCTGGCGATCGAAAACCTTGCCACGTCGAACGGGCCCGATGTGCACGTCTGGCTGAGCGCATCCGATGTTATCGAAGGCATTGACGGGTGGTACGCCGCCGGCGGAGCCGACCACCTCGACCTCGGCATGCTCAAAGGAAACCTCGGAAACCAGGTCTATGAGATACCGGCCGAGCTCGACCTCTCGCTGTATCCCAGCGTCGACCTGTGGTGCGAACAGTTCGGCGTGTCGTTCGGGGCAGCCCAGCTGGCACAGTCGACCTAGAGCCAGTTCCGCTTCTTAAACACAAAGTAAAGGATTGTGCCGGAGACGAGCATGAGCCCGAGCGCGAATGGGTAGCCGAACTGCCAACTCAGTTCGGGCATGACGTGAAAGTTCATGCCGTAGATACCGGCGATGAGCGTCGGTGCGAACAGGATGGCCGCCCAGCCCGAGATCTTCTTCACCTGTTCGCCCTGGTCGATGCTTACCTTCGACATTCGGCTCATCTCGTCGTTTTGGCCCTGCATCACCATGGTCGACTGAACAGTCAGCGCGTTCTGTAGGAGGGCGCGGAACGAGTCGGCCCGTTCGACTGTCTTCAGTGTGTGATCGAGAACGTCGCGCAGGTTGCGCTGCAACTCGACGTCGACCTTGTATTTGTCGTAGCCCGCTTGCAGTTGTTCGAGAATCGTGACCAACGGATGCGTTGCGCGCTGGAACGCCATCGCCTCGCTCGCAAGCTTGTAGATGCGCTTTGACACCGACGGATCCCCGCTGAAGAGCTGCCCTTCGATCTCGTCGATATCGTTCTCGAGACCGGCGATCACGGGTTGGTATTGGTCGACTATCTCGTCGACCACTGCATAGAGCACGGCCTGGGGGCCGAGGGTCAGCAGTGCGGGGTTGTGCTCGAGGCGTTTGCGTACCCGGCCGAGGTCGGGCGATTCGGCGTGCCGCACGCTGATTGCGAAGTTCGACCCGATGAAGAGATGCACTTCGCCGAACTCGACCTCCTCCGGGGCATCAAGGTAGCGGCAGGCACGCAACACCACGAAGAGCACGTCGCCATAGCGTTCGAGCTTGGGGCGTTGGTGGCCCTTGAGGGCATCCTCAACCGACAGGGCGTGGAGGCTGAACTCTTCGGCGACCGTGCGCAGTTCTTCCTCGGTTGGCCGGTAGAGGCCAATCCAGGCGAACCCGCCGTTGTCGCGCAGCTCTTCAAATGTCTGGTCAAGTGTGACGGGGTGCGCCTGGCGGATCCCGTCGCGGTAAATCGCATTGTCGACGATGGGCACGGGAGAAGAATACGTCGGCCCCCGGCCCGATCAGGCCGATTCGCTGCGCGCGCGTTGTGGGCGGGTCGGTTTCGCAGCCGCGAGGTGCCGCTGTGCGAACGCCCGAGTCTCGACAAGCATCGCTAGCCGTCCCCGGATGCCGTGAGCCGAGCGGGTGTTGACCTCGGCGATGAGCGAGCCGTTCCACCCGCGCCCGGCAAGATATTCGATCACTTCACCGACGGGCTGGGTGCCATGGCCCGGCACGCGATGCTCGTCAAACAGGTAGCCCTCGGCCATCGAGCCTGGTCCGTCGCACAGGTGCACGTGGCGCAGCCGATCGCCCATAGACATTGCGAACTCGAGAGAGTCGCGCCCGCCAAGGGAGGCGTGCGAGAAGTCGAGCGTCAACGCATCGTTGTTGGAGAGCACCGGATCGGGGCTCGGCGAATACCCGCGAATCGTGGCAGGCCCGATTTTCCACGGGAACATGTTTTCAACCGCCAGTTCGAGCCCGTACGTCGCCGAGAGTCGGCGGACCGTCTTCTCGAAGTTTCTGGCATAGCCCGCCTGCCAGCGAAACGGTGGGTGCACGACCACGGTCGGGGCGCCGACCTCCACCGCGAGTTCGGCCGACCGTTCGAGTTTCGCTATCGGGTCGATTCCCCAAACGAACTGGGTGAGCAGCAGCACCGGGGCATGCACCGAGAGGATCGGCAATTCGTAGCGGCGCGAGAGCTCGCTCAGCCCCGCGGCATCCTGCGTGGTGGGGTCATTGGTGATCATCACCTCCATGCCGTCGAAGCCGGCCGCCTTGGCGAGGCGGAAGGCGTCTTCCGTCGAGAGCGGATAGACGCAGGAGGTGCTCATTCCGATGCGAATCATCGATACCAATGCTGCCGCCCGAGCGTGAACGTCACTGGCCGCGGAGGTAAACGCGAGGCGAAGTACATATCTCGGGAATCTGCGGCCGCCTGCCGCTGGTACCGTGGAAGAACAATGCCACAGTCGCCGGTTTCCGATCCAGCGGACTACGACTTCGTCGTCGTGTCGAACCGTTTGCCCGTGGATCGGGTCGCGGCACCAGACGGTTCCTTTGGTTGGACACGTTCACCAGGCGGCCTGGTAACAGCGCTTGAGCCGGTCATGCACGACACCGAGGGCGCGTGGGTGGGCTGGGCCGGTCTTGCCGATCTTGACCTGCCGCCGTTCGAGAATGACGGCGTTCACATCGTTCCCGTTCCCTTGAGCGAATACGACATCGCCAACTTCTATGAGGGCTTTAGCAACGACACCCTCTGGCCGCTGTATCACGACGTGATCGCGTCCCCCGGCTACCACCGGGATTGGTGGGAGAGCTACGTCACGGTAAACCAGCGGTTCGCGGATGCCACAGCCGCTGTAGCCGCGCAAGGCGCAGTCGTCTGGGTACAGGACTACCAACTTCAGCTCGTGCCGAGCATGCTGCGGGAGGCGCGACCCGACCTGACTATCGGGTTCTTCAACCACATCCCCTTCCCGCCCTACGGCATCTATTCGCAGTTGCCCTGGCGCACCCAGATCATCCAGGGGCTCCTCGGCGCCGATGTGATCGGTTTCCAGCGGGTTGCCGATGCCGCAAACTTCTCCCGTGCCGTGCGTCGACTTACCAATTTCGCGACGAAGAACCCCGCCATCGAGGTGGCAGTACCCGGACAACCTACGCGGCGGGTAGTAGCGCGTTCCTTCCCAATCTCTATAGACGCGAAGAGCTTCGAGGAGCTGGCCCGGGAGCCACGCATCCAGGAGCGCGCTCGCGAGATCCGTGAGGGTCTCGGCAACCCGCGCACTGTCATGCTCGGGGTCGACAGGCTCGACTACACGAAGGGCATCGGCCATCGGCTGAAAGCTTTCGGGGAGTTGCTGGCCGAAGGGCGGCTTCACGTCGAAGACGTCACGCTCGTTCAGGTCGCGAGCCCGAGCCGGGAGCGGGTGGCTGCTTATATGCAGCTGCGTGACGAGATCGAACTCACAGTTGGCCGCATCAACGGTGACTTCGGCACGATAAGCCACCAGGCAATCAGTTACCATCACCACGGCTATCCGCGCGACGAGATGGTCGCGCTCTATCTCGCCGCGGATGTTCTGCTCGTCACCGCCCTTCGCGATGGCATGAATCTCGTCGCGAAGGAATACGTAGCGAGTCGCTTCGATGAAGACGGCGTGTTGGTGTTGAGCGAATTCACCGGAGCCTCAGACGAACTCAAACGCGCACTTCTCGTCAATCCGCACGACATCGACGGCCTAAAGGAAATGATCCTGCAGGCAATCGATATGCCCCGTCGGGAGCGCGGCGTGCGGATGCGCGCACTGCGCCGTCGTGTGCTTGAGAACGACGTGGCTCGGTGGTCGAGCAATTTCCTGCATACCCTCGAGCAGGCCCGCGTCGGCCGTTACGACCGCATTGCCCCGATGGAACTGCCGGAAGAACTCGAATGGACAGTCGACCGGAGATGGACTAACTGATGGTCGACGTCGACACCGCACCCCCCTGGTCCAAACTTCCCGAGCCGCTAATCGGGGCGTTGCGAGAACTCGCGCGCACCAAACGTCTACTCGTCGCACTCGACTTCGACGGCACGCTGGCGCCAGAAGTTGACGACCCCGAGAAGGCCCGTGCCACACCCGAAGCGCGTGCAGCAGTCTTGCGTCTTCTCGCCATGCCCAACACCCGTGTCGCTTTGGTGTCAGGTCGGGCGTTGAAGAGCCTCATCCACGTCTCCGACCTGCCAGACACGGCATTGCTCGTCGGCTCGCACGGCATCGAGATTCGCCTGGATTCGCCACTCGACCAGGTTTCCCTCGACACCGCGGAGCTGCGTCGCGTCGACGTGTTGAGCACCGTGCTGGGTGAAGTGGCCGACTCGGTTGACCAAGTCTGGCTCGAGCCGAAACCTGCCGGGTTCGCGCTGCACACCCGGCTCGCGACAGAAGAAAACAGCAGGCTCGCCCACCTTGTCGCACGCAGCGAGGCGACGGCCGAGGTTGAAGCTCTCACCATCAGGGAGGGCAAGAACGTGCTCGAGTTCTCGGTGCGTTCGACCACGAAAGGCGAAGCCGTCGAGCACTTGCGGCGATACACCCAAGCCGATGCTGTGTTCTACGCGGGGGATGACGTGACCGACGAAGACGCGTTCGCAGCCCTCGGCGCTGACGATCTCGGCCTTAAAAGTGGTGAGGGCGCAACGCTCGCCAACTTCCGGGTTCCGGGCCCCACCCAGGTAGCCCGCGCAATCGCCCTGCTCGCCGACCTGCGCGAAGGCGACGTGCACGAGCAGTAGCCCCCCGCCCGCGCAATCTGCGTGCACAGTGCCAGGATGCGGGCCAATCCTCACGCGGGTTGAGATACGGGTCGCATCCCGAAGGCCGGCGCAGCTCGTTCACCTGCACACTGAGCGAGTGCACCCCGCAGGCGTCCTACACTCGTAACATGCCCCTGAGCTCGTCAGATTCAACACAGGCGTCCGCAAAATTGGTTGACCTCAAACCGCGCTCGCGCACCGTCACCGACGGGATCGAAGCCACCACCTCCCGCGGAATGTTGCGCGCGGTCGGCATGGGCGATGCCGACTGGGACAAGCCGCAGATTGGCATCGCGAGCTCGTGGAACGAGATCACCCCGTGCAACCTGTCGCTCGATCGACTGGCCCAGGCCGCGAAGGAAGGCGTGCACGGCGGTGGGGGATACCCGCTGCAGTTCGGCACCATCTCCGTCTCCGACGGCATCTCGATGGGCCATGAGGGCATGCACTTCTCGCTGGTGAGCCGCGAGGTCATCGCCGACTCCGTCGAGGTCGTCATGCAGGCCGAGCGCCTCGACGGCTC
>JBDUDZ010000013.1:0-19272 GCA_040002635.1 Rhodoglobus sp. | reverse complement strand
ACCTTGCCTGCACGGATGTGGACAGCATGGGTCGCAAGGTTCGCTGGCACATCTTCGAAGACGGCAGCAGTGATAAGAACCTGTTCAAAATCACCCACCGCAACCGCTAGCCGACCGCGTCGAGACTGGTCGAGTTCGGCAAATACGTCGTCGAGAATTAACACGGGGTCACCGGTGGATGACTCGCGCCGCAGCACAGCAGCTGCAGCCAACTTCAACGCCAGCGCGAATGACCACGACTCACCGTGGCTCGCGTAGCCACGCGCTGGCAGCCCGTTCAGTTCGAGCACCAGGTCGTCCCGGTGCGGTCCGGCGAGAGTGACTCCCCGGTCGAGTTCGGCCCGCCGAAGGCGGGCGAGTGCGGTGCGGAAGGCGTCTGCCGCGACATCAGCCGGCACAGTTCCCGCGCGGGTGGCATCGAGATCTGCCGCATCGTCATCCGGTGTGGTCGCGAGAATGCTCAAGTAGTTCGTGAGGTTCGCGGCGTGATCCCCTCCGGCGATCGTGGAATAGGCAAGCGCTACTTCTGGAGTGAGGTCGGCAACCAATGCGCTTCGCGCCTGGATGATCTCGGACCCGAGAGTGACAAGGCGTTCGTCCCAGATATCGAGGGTGCTGAGCTGCGCCGCGCGTACACCCGAATTCCGGGCGGACTTGAGAAGTGTGTTGCGTTGGCGAAGCACTCGTTCGTAGTCGGCAATCACCCCGCTGAGGCGTGGCGCACGCAGAACAAGCATTTCGTCCATGAACCGTCGCCGGCCCGAAGGTTCACCGCGCACGAGGGCGAGGTCTTCCGGAGCGAAGAGAACACTCGAAAAATAGCGCGGCAACTCCCGCGTCTTGATCGCCGAACGATTTACTTGCGCGCGGTTCGCACTCGAGCGATTTATCTGCACCTCGGCGAGAACTTCGCGATCGGCATGCTCGAGGCGTGCTCTCACGATCGCGGCATCCTGCCCCTGTCGGATCAAGGCATGATCGACTGACACCCGGTGCGACCCCAATGTGCTCAGGTAGCCGAGCGCTTCTACAAGATTGGTTTTGCCCTGGCCATTGCTGCCGACGAATAGATTTGCGCCTGGCTGAAATGAGATCTCTAGAGTCTCGTAATTTCTGAAGTCGGTGAGTGACAGCTGTCGGACGCGCACGGCATCAGCTCTTGCGGACGGCGTGGCCACCAAACTGGTTGCGGAGTGCGGCTACCGCCTTCATCGACGGCGAGTCCTTCTGACGAGAGACGAACCGCGCAAAAATTGCCGCGCTGATTGTCGGGACAGGAACCGCCCGGTCAAGAGCGTCGTGAACTGTCCACCGCCCCTCCCCAGAGTCATCGACGTAGCCTGCGATGTCTTTGAATTCCGGGTCTTCTTCCAGCGCCTTCACGAGAAGTTCGAGCAGCCAAGAGCGCACGACAGTTCCGCGCTGCCACGCCTTGAATGCTCCTGTCACATCGTGGACCAGATCTTTGCGGCTGTCGAGCAGCTCGTAACCCTCGGCCCAGGCTTGCATTAGGGCGTACTCAATGCCGTTATGAACCATCTTCACATAGTGACCTGCGCCTACCGGGCCGGCATGGACAAAACCTTCATCCCTGGGGCCTTCCGGGCGCAGGGCGTCGAAGATCGGCATCGCGGTCTTGATGTCAGCAGCATCGCCGCCTGCCATTAATCCGTAGCCATTCTCCAGACCCCAGATGCCCCCCGAGACCCCACAATCCACGAACTTTATCTTTTTCGTGGCCAGGAACTCAGAGTGAATGGCGTCATCGGTGTAACGCGAGTTGCCGCCGTCGATCACGATGTCTCCGGGGCTGAGAACCTCAGCGACATTGTGGATGACATCGTCGGTGACCTTGCCCGACGGCACCATGACCCAGACGACGCGCGGAGCCGGGAGTGCTGCGACGAGCTCATCGAGTGACTTGACGTCGGTCACATCCGGATTCGGATCGTAGCCGGTAACTTCCACCCCATTTTTGCGGAGGCGGGCGCGCATGTTGTTTCCCATTTTGCCGAGGCCAATAATCCCGATGTGCATAACAGTCCCCTTAGTCGGAACGGTGGTGGTGTTCTAGCGCAGGAGAAGATTCGGCTGCAGCAGGTACTTGTAGTTGTCGGCGCCGGGCTGGTCTTTCGACGACTGGCTGGTGATAAGAACCGGACCCGGTTTGTTGGGGTTGTCGGTTTTTGTAAACGAGATTCTCACGAATTCTGAATGGACGGATGCCAGACCATCCAGCAGGAATTGTGGCTTGAGCGAAACCACCGTGTCGCTGCCGGTAAGAAACGCGTCGATCGATTCTGATGCCTGTGCTTGCTCGGAGCCAATTGCTTCGAGGGTGACACCCTCAATGGTGAAGGTGAACCGCAGTGCAGCTTCACGCTCCAGCACCAGGGATACCCGGCGAACGGCCTCGATCAGCTCCGCGGTATTAATCACCGCGAAGTTATCGACAGTTTCGGGAAAAAGCCTCTTGACCGGTGGGAAGTTTCCCTTGATGAGTAACGAGGTGACAGTCTTCTTGTCCGCCTGGAACGCGATCAGCTCCCGGTCATCAGAACTAGTGATCGCCACCGAGATGGTTCCACTGTGTCCGAAGGTCTTTCCGATTTCGGTCAGGGTGCGCGCCGGCACGAGAGCAGTCGCCGTGTCGATGCCCGAGTTCGCTGCATCCCACGGGATCTCACGAACGGCCACGCGGTACCGATCGGTGGCCACCAGGGAGAGGCTGTTCGCTGATACCTCGAGCTGTACTCCGGTAATAACCGGAGTCACATCGTCGCGAGAGGCCGCGACTGCCACCTGGGCGATCGCGTTTGCAAAGTCGTCCGCCTGCAGAACGCCTGATTGTTCAGACACCTGGGGCAGGGTTGGGTATTCCTCGACGGGCATGCTCAGCAGGGTGAAGTGACCCGAACCGCAAGCCACGGTTATGCGTCCGTCTTCGGTCGAGAATTTTACTGGCGCATTCGGAAGCCGACTCGCGATATCAGCGAGCAGTCGGCCCGATACGAGAACTTTTCCTGGCTCGTCGACCTGAGCACTTATCTCGGTTCGGGCGGAAACTTCGTAGTCGAAAGACGAAAGGGTCAGCCCGTTCTCGGTGGCTTCGATCAGAACACCGCTGAGGATGGGCAGCGTGGTGCGCTGCGGAAGCAGCTTGACCGCAAAAGAAACCGCTTCACTGAAGACGTCACGATTGACCTGGAACTTCACGGAATCACCCCTTACGCGGATCAGTGGTCTGGCCGGTTAATACTGGCACAGCCCGCCGGAACGCGGACCATGGGGTTGTCTCTCTGCCAATTCATTCTTTAGAAGACCAATAGTCATAACCCATGTGCAGATTGTGAGTAACCCGACTTAGCCGTTCTGGAAACTGGAAACTACAACCGTGTGAGATGTTCATAGACCGTGCGCGGATGACCGGAAAGTCGGATTTACTCGGGTGAAGATATTTCTGTTTCCACAGAAACGATTTATGCATCAACAGGCGGTCCGGCGAGTCTCCACAGTTATCCACACTTTATCCACATGGTGAAACTCTCGTTCTCAGCTTCAGGCTTTGTTGTACCGATGGTTTTGTTTAATCCGGCTGGTGAGCTCGGTGACCTGGTTGTAGATCGACCGGCGCTCTTTCATCAGCTCAGTGATTTTCTTATTGGCATACATAACCGTGGTGTGATCGCGATTGCCGAAGAGTTGTCCAATTTTGGGCAACGAGAGGTTTGTCATCTCTCGGCAGAGATACATCGCGATCTGGCGTGCGGTTGCGACGGCCTGCGAGCGTGAAGAGCCGTAGAGGTCGTCCACGGTTAGTTTGAAGTACTCGGCGGTGTGGTTGATGATGTCGACAGGAGCTATGACATTGTCTTCGTCGAGTGTGATGAGGTCTTTGAGCACCGTTTGCACCAGGCCGAGATCGACTGTCGTTTTGTTGAGGCTGGCGAAGGCGGTAACCCTGATTAGGGTTCCCTCGAGTTCGCGGATGTTTGACGACACTTTTGACGCCATGTATTCGAGGATCTCGTTGCTCACCTGAAGCTTCTCGCTCTGCGCCTTCTTGCGCAGGATCGCGATTCGCGTCTCAAGGTCGGGTGCCTGCACATCGGTGATGAGACCCCACTCGAAGCGCGAGCGCATCCTGTCTTCGAAGCCGGTGAGATGCTTTGGCGGGAGGTCACTGGTGATGACCACCTGCTTGTTGTGGTCGTGCAGCGTATTGAAGGTGTGGAAGAAGGCTTCCTGGGTCGAGTCTTTGCCCTGAAGGAACTGGATGTCGTCGATGAGCAGGATGTCGATCTCGCGGTAGCGCGACTGAAATACGGATGCCCTGTTGTTGGCGATCGAGTTAATGAAGTCGTTGGTGAATTCTTCCGAGCTCACATAGCGAACCCTGATGCCGGGATAGAGACTCTCTGCATAGTGGCCGATGGCGTGCAGGAGGTGGGTTTTGCCGAGGCCCGACTCGCCATAAACGAACAACGGGTTGTACGCCTTCGCGGGGGCCTCAGCCACCGCAACCGCTGCGGCATGCGCGAACCGATTTGAACCGCCAATAACGAAATTGTCGAAGCTGTACTTCGGATTAAGACGTGAGTCAGAGCGGCGTGAACCGGACTGGTCGACGGCGGGCACGATGATCGGCTCGATGTATGGTTGCTCGCTTTGGTCCAGAGTCTGGCCGAGAGCATCTTGTTGGATATCGGGATTGACCACGATGGCGAAGTTGCTTACCTCATGTTCGTCGCCGAGGGCCGCGATGGCGTTGAGTAGGGGGAGCCGGATGCGTTGCTCGAGCATGCCGCGGGTGAGTTCATTGGGCACCTCAAGATAGAGCGTGCCCGCCATGACGCCCTTGGGTTCAACAAGGCTAATGAAGCCAAGCAGCTGAGGCGTGATGCGCTCGTCAACGACGAGGTGAGAGAGCACAGACTGCCAAAGCTCCCGTGTCGAGTCGGGTGATTCCGCCATGCGTGCCACATCCTCTTTGCTGCTTACTCACAGGTTTATCCACCGGCGGTCGGTTGCCAGGGCTCGCGCCAATGCGCGTTGGATCCCTGAATTCGGCTGGCTTTCACCTTAGTTGTCCACAGCATCCCGTTACCAACTAGAAACTGGATGATGTGGATAACACGTGTTCAGCCTCTGAAAGTTTGACCACGAACGATTAACCCCGTATTTTTAATCAGTTGACTTCGGGCCTTCGGGCCAACCGCTTCTTCCGGCCTTCAGAGCTGGGCTTTGGAGATACCACTATGAGTAAGAGAACCTTCCAGCCGAACAACCGTCGCCGCGCGAAGGTTCACGGTTTCCGCCTTCGCATGCGTACCCGCGCCGGCCGCGCCATTCTGGCTGCGCGCCGCCGTAAGGGCCGCACCGAGCTCTCGGCGTAGTCCGTCAACTCGAGTGTTGCCGAGGGTGAACCGCGTGATCCGCCCGGCCGACTTTCGTGCTGCGGTGCGTCGCGGTCGTCGTGTTGGAAGTGAAATCGCTGTGATCCACGTTCTTCGTGGGGCCGACGGCGTTCCTCCGCGCGCCGGTTTCCTGGTGACCAAAGCGGTGGGAAACGCAGTGACGCGCAATCTCATTAAGCGACGGATGCGCGCGATCATCCACGAGACACTGGCGGAGTTGCCGCTCGGTACCGATGTTGTGGTGCGTGCGCTTCCGGCAAGTGCGCAGGCTAGTTGGGCTACTCTTCACAACGACATCACCGAGGGCATCAGCATGGGAATGGCGCGACAGTGAATACCGTGGTGGCTTTCGCCGTGCTCGCTCCCCGCAACCTGTGCGTGGGCATTCTCACCGCATACCGAGCGGTCATCTCTCCGCTTTACGGTGACGTATGCCGGTACTACCCCTCTTGCTCCCACTACACGCTGCAGGCCATCCAACACCACGGAGTATTCCGGGGCGTTTGGCTCGGAACCCGCAGGATCGCCCGGTGCCATCCCTGGGCCGAGGGCGGCATCGATGACATTCCCGAAGACCGGCATGACAGGTACGCAATAACGCGTTTTGGCTTTGTCATGCCGGCCGGACAACTTGCCAATAGCCACGGAAAGGGCTGACCCGCATGGACATTCTCGGCACGGTGCTTTGGCCGATCAAGTGGGTCGTCGAGGCGATCCTTGTTGCGTTCCACACCTTCTGGGTGGCAATCGGCCTAGACGGCGATGCTGGCCTCACCTGGGTGTTATCGATCGTTGGGCTTGTGTTGGTGATCCGCGCCGCCCTCATCCCGATTTTCGTAAGGCAGATCAAGAGTCAACGCCGGATGCTGCAGGTTGCTCCTCAGATCAAGAAGATCCAGGACAAGTACAAGGGCAAGAAGGATCAATTCTCGCGTGAGGCGATGTCTCGCGAGACCATGGCCCTGTACAAGAAGACCGGCACGAACCCGCTGAGTTCCTGCCTTCCGCTGCTTATTCAGATGCCGATCTTCTTCAGCCTCTTTTCCGTGCTCAGCAATGCTCAACATCCGAAACACCCCGCCGGTATTGGGCTATTGAACCAACAGCTGTCTGAGTCGTTCGGAACGTCATCACTCTTCGGTATCGCCCCGCTACATCTAGCCATCAGTACTGCGAACGGCAACGTGGCGGTCATTGTCATCGCGGCAGTCATGGTGGTTCTGATGACGGGGTCGCAGTTCATCACTCAGCTGCAGATCATGTCGAAGAACCAGTCGGCCGAGATGAAGGCCAGCCCGACCTACCGCCAGCAGCGTATTTTGCTCTACATCCTTCCCCTGGTTTTCGCGTTCTCGGGGTTCACGTTCCCGCTCGGCGTGATGTTCTACTGGCTGGTTTCCAACTTCTGGACAATGGGCCAGCAGTTCCTTGTGATCCGCAATATGCCGACCCCGGGTAGTGAGGCGGCGCTCGCTCGCGAGGCTCGCCTTGCCAAGCGCCAGTTGCGCCAGCCCGTCACCGAAGAGCTTGCACCCGAGGGCGAGACGCTCGTGATCGAAGAACCAGTAAAGCCCCAACGCCAGCAGCCGGTCGGCAAGAGCCGAGCCAAGAAGAAGAGCGGAAGCAACAAGCGATGAGCGACATTACCGACACCCAGGCAGCACCCGAGATCGAGTCGGTCGAAGGCGAAGAAGCCGCGCAGGATGCGCCAACCTCAAGCCAGCTTGAGGAGGAAGGCGACATCGCGGCCGACTACATCGAGGAGCTTCTCGACATCACAGACCTTGACGGCGACATCGAGATTGACGCGCGGGGCGGTCGTTCCTACCTCTCAGTAACATCGAGCGAGGACACGAACCTGCGACTGCTCTCGCGACCCGAAACCGTCAACGCCCTACAAGAGCTGACCCGCATTGCGGTGCAGACCAAGACGGGCTCCTTCTCCCGCCTAATCCTCGATATCGGCGGATCACGTGAGGCGCGTGTAGCCGAACTCACGATTCTCGTCGACAAGGCGATCGAACGCATCGAGGGAGGCGCGGCCTCCGCGGCGCTGCCCGCAATGTCGTCGTACGAACGCAAGCTCGTGCACGACGTTGTGGCCGAGCGTGGATTCTCTTCAGAATCTGAGGGCGAAGGCCGCGACCGTCACACGGTCATCACACGCGCGTAGTCAGGCCCGTCCCTTCGTGCGATGTTTCACGTGAAACCATGACAGATCTCGAGCTCGAACCTGAGTATGCCGCGGCGCTTTTTGGCGAGGAACGACTGCCCCTCGCGCGGGCATTCACGGCGGATCTTGCTCGTCGCGGCGAGGAGTTGGGCCTGATCGGCCCACTCGAGCTTCCCCGTCTGTGGTCGCGTCATATTGTCAATTGCGCGCTAGTGGCGCCTCTGTTGATACCAGGCCGAGCAGGCGACATTGGCAGTGGCGCAGGGCTGCCAGGCTTGGTGCTTGCGATCGCGCGCCCCGATGTGCACCTGGTGCTCGTGGAGCCGATGGAACGACGCGTGGCCTGGCTTGCCGAAGAGGCCCAGGAGCTTGGGCTGAACAACGTCACCGTGGTTCGTGCACGTGCGGAGGATGCTCGGCTCGACGAACCACTTGACCAGGTGACTGCGCGGGCGGTCACCGCGCTTGTCAAGCTCATCCCGGCAACGGCGCATCTCGTCAGGGCCGGCGGAGAGATGCTCTTCATGAAGGGTGCGCGTGTCACCGACGAGCTTGGGGCAGCACGAAAGGCTATCCGGAACGCTCGTCTTTCGAATGTTCGAGTAGAGATACTGGGTCAGGGGATAACCCCGGAAGTGACGAGGGTGTTTCGGGCTACAGTGGACTGACCAGCCGACCGCCCTCCGCTGGGACACATTCCTCAGGGCCACTCCCATTCCTTAGAGCCATTCCAGAAAGTTTCACGTGAAACATCCCGAAGGCGGTATCGCCGAATCGAGAACCGGATACGACGACTCGACTCCCTTGGCGCGCGAACTCGCCGAGATTAACCGCCGCCGCCAAGCGCTTGCCGCCGACAAGCTTCCCCTGCCGACCGCGACTCGAATCTTCACCGTGGCCAACCAGAAGGGCGGGGTTGGGAAGACTACGACAACAGTGAATCTTGCCGCTGCTCTTGCTCGCTCAGGGGCCCGGGTGTTGGTGATCGATCTCGACCCGCAGGGCAATGCTTCCACGGCGCTTGGTGTGGAACACCGATCCGAAACAGTCAGCGTGTACGACGTGATTATCAACGACGAGCCCATGGGTGGGGTCGTCCAGAAGAGCCCCGAGTTTGACGCACTCTTCTGCTTGCCAGCGACCATCCACCTGGCCGGAGCCGAGATCGAACTGGTGTCGCTCGTCGCACGGGAACAAAGACTGCGGACCGCGCTCGAGACCTTCCTTGACGAGTCGGCCGAGCTATTCCATTACGTCTTCATTGATTGTCCACCGTCGCTTGGTTTGCTGACGATTAATGCTTTCGTCGCGGCGCGCGAGGTGCTCATCCCGATCCAATGCGAGTACTACGCGCTTGAGGGATTGAGCCAGCTGCTCAGCAATATCCACCTCATCGAGCGCCACCTCAACCCTCGCTTATCGGTTTCGACCATCCTGCTGACGATGTACGACGCGCGAACCAACCTTGCCAACCAGGTCGTGCAAGACGTGCGCGAACACTTTCCCGAACAGGTTCTCCAGACGGTTATTCCGCGATCGGTTCGCATCTCCGAGGCGCCGAGTTACGGCCAAAGCGTCATTAGCTTTGATGCGGCTTCGCCGGGTTCGCTTTCCTACCTCGAGGCCGCCGCCGAGATCGCACACCGAGGAGCGCCGAAGTAATGGCCACCCCAAAACGCACAGGTCTTGGCCGGGGCATCGGTGCCCTTATACCCGGTGGCGAGACCGACGAGGTCGGCACGCAGCGCCCGGTTGACGTGTTCTTCCCATCTGCACCCGGCAACGAGCGTCAGGCGCTGCTTGCGGTTCCGGGGGCCCGGTTGGCCAACCTCTCGCCCGATGACATCGCGCCAAATGCTCAGCAGCCTCGTACCGAATTCCGGCAGGACGAGCTCGAAGAGCTCACAGTGTCAATCCGTGAGATCGGCGTGCTCCAGCCGATCGTGGTGCGCCCAATCCCCGGAGCGACAGAGTCGCCACACTTTGAGTTGATCATGGGCGAGCGCCGGTTGCGCGCAACAAAGCAACTTGGCCTGTCCAGCATCCCGGCCGTCATCAAGAACACCGCAGATGAAGACATGCTTCGGGATGCCCTGCTAGAGAACTTGCACCGGGCGAACCTCAATGCGCTGGAAGAGGCGTCGGCGTACCAGCAACTGTTGGCAGACTTCGGGATCACCCAAGAGCAGCTCGCAACGCGGATCGGGCGTTCACGTCCCCAAATTACCAACACGTTGCGACTCCTCAAGCTGCCGGCAACCGTGCAGAAGCGGGTTGCGGCCGGCGTGTTGAGCGCTGGGCATGCCCGCGCGATCCTCGCGGCCGGTGACGGTGCGGCGATGGAACGTCTTGCCGACAAGATTGTCAACGAAGACCTTTCGGTGCGGGCTGCGGAGGCTGCAGCGGGGCAGCTTTCACAACGTGTTGCGAAGGTGATCAAGCCCACAGCGGGAAAGCGCCAGGGCCAGCTTGATGAAGTCGCCGATCGCCTGGGCGATCGCCTCAACACCCGTGTCAAGGTGACGCTTGGTTCCAGCAAGGGGCAAATCGTCATCGATTTCGCCACAGTCGGAGATCTCAATCGAATTCTGGGCGAACTCGGCGAGCCAGGCTTCTCTAGATAGCTCGAGACCGGAGGTTCGCGCCGGGGAGGTCGCAGACGCCGCGCGGCTACGGCTGTCAGGCGGCGAGCATTGTCAGGCGGCGACCGTTGTCAGGCGGCGACGGCTATCAGGCGGCGCGCATTGCCAGGCAACGAGCACAGCGGGCGATTTGCCTACCTGGCGGTTTCGGCGATCGACGCTTCGGCAAGAGCGGAGTACACCCAGCCCAGGTCGTGCCCAGCCGCTTCGAGCGCTTGGGGAAGGATTGACGTCTCGGTGAGGCCGGGAAGCACGTTCGCTTCGAGGAACCACGGCGTGCCGGTTCCGTCGACTATCAGGTCCACGCGTGAGAGGTGGCGAAGCCCCAGTGCCTTGTGCGCCGCGAGAGCCGCTTCGGCAGCGCGCGCCGCGACCACGTCAGAGATGCGGGCAGGAACGTAGAAGCGAGTCTCGCCAGCGTTGTACCTTGCCTCAAAACTGTAGATGCCGGCAAGCGGCTCGATCTCGACAGCGGGGAGAGCCACCGGCCCGTCACCGCTGTCGATGATGCCGATGGCTATCTCCGTGCCGGTGATTCGCTGCTCGATGAGCGCAACATCCCAGTAGGTGTAGGCGTCGACCATCGCTCGGGGCAGGAGAGACCTGTCCTCGACGATTGTCACTCCTTGCGCCGACCCGCCCTGAGCGGGCTTAACTACTAACGGGCCGGAGAACTCGTCAGATATCTCATCGAGGATGCCGTTTGCACCGAGCTCACGGAAAGCCTCGCGCGGGAGGGTGATCGAGGTCGGGGTCGGCACACCCACCCGACCGACCAGGGTTTTGGCCGTCGGCTTGTCCCAGGCGAGGCGGGCGGCGTCGGCCCGTGAGCCTACGTATGGCACGCCGATGAAGTCGAGGAGCCCGCGGAGCGCTCCGTCTTCACCGCTTGCGCCATGCAGGGCAGGCCAGACCGCATCGGGTCGGCTCGAGCGCAGGTAGCCGAGGAGGGTTGCATCCGGGTCCCTTAGCTCGACGCTGATTCCGTGCCCGGCGAGCCTGTCGGCCACCTGTCGGCCAGAGCGCAGTGAGACGTCACGTTCGTGGGAGATTCCGCCAGCGAGGACGAGAACGCGCGGAGCAGCCATCAGCCGAGGTTCGCAGGGGGGCTGCTGATCGTGGCCTGCGGCAGTTGCATGGGCAGGGGAGCAGTTTGCGAGAATGTGGTGAGCAGTTCGAGTTCTCCGTTGATCACCGTTGAGAGCCGTCGGACACCTTCTCGGATGAACTCGGGGGACGGGTAGCAGAAGGCCAACCTGATCTTGTTGCGACCGTTTCCGTCGGCGTAGAAGGCAGTGCCGGGCGTGTACGCCACAAGTTCTTTGACCGCCCGCGGAAGCATGGATTTCGAATCGAGGTTTTCGGGCAGCGTGACCCAGATGTAGAAGCCGCCGGTCGGGTGGGTCCAGCTGAGGTCGGGGAGGTAGTCGGCAAGCGCCGCGAGCATCGCGTCGCGCCGCTCGCGATATACCCCACGGAAAATATCGATCTGACCGCGCCAATCAGCTTCAGACAGGTATTGGGCGACGATGTGCTGGGTGAACGAGCTCGGTGAGAGGACGGCCGCTTCATTCGCCAAGATGAGCTTTTCTCTAATAGCGTGTGGTGCGAGAGCCCAGCCGAGCCGGAAGCCAGGCGCCAGAGTCTTGGAGAAGGTACCCAGGTAGATAACCCCTTCCTCTTCAACTGAACGCATCGCGTGGGGCGGTTGACCGTCGAAATAGAGCAATCCGTAGGGATTATCCTCGAGCACCAAGATGTCGTTGCTGCGGCAAATTTCGAGGATCTCGAGTCGGCGCTCCCACGTCAGGGTTACCCCAGCAGGGTTACTGAATGTGGGAACGGTGTACAGGAACTTGATGTTCTTGCCCGCGGTGCGCAGCCGCGCAATGGACTCCCGCAGCGCTTCTGGGATGAGCCCGTGGTCGTCCATCGCCACGTGACTGATCTCGGCCTGGAACGAGTTGAAGACGGTGAGGGCGGTGACGTAGCTCGGCGCCTCGGCCAGCACGACATCGCCGGGGTTGATGAAAAGCTTCGTGACCAGCTCGAGAGCGTGTTGTGATCCTGTGGTCACGACGATGTCGTCGACCCCGGCCCGGATGCCCTCCAGTGCCATGACGTCGAGGATGTGTTCACGCAAGGCGGGCATACCCTGACCGGATCCGTACTGCAACGCCGCAGGCCCCTGGGTTTGCATCACCCGGTCCATCGCACCTATGACCAGGTCTTTGGGCAGGGCCGATACGTAAGGCATGCCTCCGGCGAGGGAAACGACCTCGGGGCGCGATGCCACAGCGAATAGGGCACGGACCTCCGACGCGGCGAGGCCGGCGGTGCGATCCGCATAGTGGCCGTACCAGCGGTCGAGATTATTGCCCGCCGCGGGGGTGTGTGCTGCAGTCATTGCGCTGCCCATTTCATTCGCGAAGCTTCAAGGATATGCGCGGTGGAGCCGAAAACGTCGCATCGCGACCGAGCAGGCACGCGATAAGGGAGCCGCCGTGCCAGCGCGGAGGGAGCCAGCGTGTCACCGCCGAGGGAGCCAGCGTGTGACCGCCGAGGGAGCCAGCGACCGAGTGAGCAGCAAAATAGCCCCGCCAGTCACGGGGCGGGGCTATTTGAGCAGGACTAGACCTACGCCAGGAATTCGGCCAGGTCTGCCTCGAGGGCCGGCTTGGGCTTGGCGCCGATGACCGTCTTGACCACCTCGCCGCCGCGGAACACCTTCATCGCAGGGATTGAAGTGATCTGGTACTTCATCGCCATCTGGGGATTGTCGTCGACGTTGAGCTTGACGATCTTGATCTTGTCCGGGTTCTCGGCGGCGATCGCGTCGAGGATGGGTGAGACGGCGCGACACGGGCCGCACCACTCGGCCCAGAAGTCGACCATGATGGTGTCGCTGGAGTTGAGAACCTCGTCGGCGAACGTGGCGTCGGTCACATCGTGTGCTGCAGACATTTGTCTATTTCCTTACTTGGGTGAGGGCCGAAATGGCTGATGGTTCAGACGGCGGCGGGCTGTGACTCAGCCCGGGCCAGAGCCTCTTTGGGCAGTGCTGCCAGGTAGTGCTCGGCGTCGAGAGCGGCGACAGTTCCCGAACCTGCGGCAGTGACTGCTTGCCGGTAGGTCGGGTCGATCACGTCACCGGCGGCGAATACGCCCGGGATGTTTGTGCGGCTCGAGCGGCCATCCACCGCGATCGTGCCGTCGGCATTCAGGTTGAGCTGCCCATGCACGAGGTGCGTGCGTGGGTCGGCGCCGATCGCCACGAACAGGCCGCTAAGGTCGATCGTCGTCTCTGTGCCCTCCACGGTGTCGACAACTCCCACACCGGTCACGAGCTCGTCGCCGTAGATGTGCTGCACTTCTTTGTTGAAGAGAAACTCGATCTTCGGGTCGCTGAACGCGCGTTCTTGCATCGCCTTGGAGGCACGCAGGCTGTCTTTGCGGTGGATGACGTAGACCTTGTCGGCGAAGCGGGTGAGGAATGTGGCTTCTTCCATCGCCGAGTCGCCACCGCCCACGACGGCGATTGTCTTCTGGCGGAAGAAGAATCCGTCGCAGGTGGCACACCACGAGACACCGTGGCCGCTGAGACGCTTTTCGTCTTCGATTCCGAGGTGGCGGTACGCCGAACCGGTCGCGAAGATTACGGTAAGGGCTTCGTGCACGTCGCCGTTGCCCAGGGTTACCCGCTTGACGTCACCGTCGAGTTCGAGTTTTGTCACATCATCGAGAATGATCTCGGTGCCGAAACGCTCTGCCTGTGCCTGCATGGCGAGCATGAGCTCTGGGCCCTGGATGCCGTCAGCGAAACCGGGGTAGTTCTCGACCTCTGTCGTCTTCATAAGCTCGCCGCCGGCTTCGACCGAACTGGCGATGAGCAGGGGCGAAAGGCTGGCGCGTGCCGCGTAGATGGCGGCGGTGTATCCGGCCGGGCCGGAGCCGATGATGATGATCTGGCGCACTGTGAGCGTCTCCCTCAGGTTTGTCACTTGCCTGTACAACACAGTGTAACGAGCAGCTATTCCGCCAATCCCGACGCTATGGTCGCGGGGGAAGGCAGTGAGCGCAGCGCCCAGCGTGCTCAGCTTTTGCGAAAGCGCGCGACGATCGGCCCGGCGAGGGCACCCAATTCTTTGTTCTTGAAGGCGCTCAGGACTGCAACATAGACGACGACCATTCCCGCACCGGAAAGCGCCAGAGTAACTACCGCGCCGAAAAACCCCGACACTGGGAATGCACCGGCCCCCACCCACCCGAGGGCGTAGATGATGCCAAGACCAGCGACAGCTGTAGGGATGGCCGCGAGAAGCATCCACAGCAACTCGCGCAGGATCGCGCGCGAGCCGAGCCCGCCAAGTCGCCGACGCAGCAGGAATGCCGCGAGAACAGTCTGAAGAGTGCCCGCAGTGGTCAGTGCCAGGGCAAGCCCAACCGCTATGAGATCTTGCGGGAGACTTGCCGCAATGAAGCATCCCGTCACAAAAAGCGCAGCTTGCACCAGCTGGATGAAGAAAGGTGTGCGGGTGTCTTCAAGCGAGTAGAACGCCCGCTGGAGAACGAAAAGGATGCTGAAGGGGATCAGGCCCGGCAGGAACGCGAGTAGCACGCTGCCCAGGGCAAGTACCTGCTGATATTCGCCGCCGAAGACGGCCGCGAAGGGAAACGCGAGCACGAGAAGCGCGGCTGTTGAGAAAACCATGACCAGCAGGATGCTGCGCAACGACGCCGAGATGTCGCGTCGCACCGCGGGCAGATCGCCATCGCGCGCGCTCACGCTCATGCGAGTGAAGTAAGGGGTGGCGATTGAGATAGCGAAAATCGAGTGGGGAAGCATGAAGACGAGCCAGGCGTAGCGAAGCACGGCGACCGATGCATCGCCGGATGCCAGGGTCGCAACATTCATCTCGATGATTCCGGCGAGTTGGGATACGAGGATCATGCCGAAAGTCCAGGCCGCAACCTTTCCTGTTCGCCCGAGCCCTACTCCGTGCCAACGGAACTCGGGGCGGTATGACAGCCCGGCTCGTTTCCAGAAGAAGAACAGCACGCACGCCTGTACGGCAATGCCCAGGGTCGCACTGCCCCCAAGAAGGGCGACCATTCCTGGCGTCCAGTCAGTGGCACTGCGGTGTTGCGCCGCACCGCCGAACATGGCAAGAAAAGCCAGCATGCCCGCGATGGCGACGACATTATTGAGGGCGGGCGCCCACGTGTACGGACCGAAGACCCCGCGGGCATTGAGCACCTCCCCGACGAGACTGTAGAGGGCGTAGAAAAGCACCTGCGGCAGGCACCAATAGGCGAAAGCCGTGGCAAGTGCCAGCTCTTGCCCGTCGAAACCGTGGGTTCCCGACTGGGCGTACAGGCGAACAAGTAGCGGTGCGCACACCACGGTGATTGCGGCCGCCGCGAGGAACAAGACAGCGCCCAGCGTGACGATTCGGTTGATGAACTTGGCGCCACCGTCATCGTGTAGCCCGGCCCTCACGATTTGGGGTACCAGGACGGCGTTCAAGAGCCCGCCCGCGATAAGCGCGTAGATATTGTTCGGCAACTGGTTCGCCAACGTGAACGTATCGGCGCCGGCGCCAATGATTCCGATCGTCTGGGCGAGAACGAGGGCGCTGACGAAGCCCAAAGCCCGTGATACAAACGTGCCCGAAGCCAGCAGCGCACTCGCTCTGGCCATCGCGGCTGGGCCACCGGCACGCGCCGACTCAACCGGCACGTTGCCGGGGAAGTCACTCATCGTTGCCTCGCGCAGATTCCCTTCGCCGCCTAAAGATCACGCGAACAATTCCGGCAGCGAACGTTCCGACCACTAGTGCGGCGAGCACCACGACCACCGGGGTCTCCCAGCCGGCTTGAACGTTGATGCTCGCCCGAGTCGGCGACCCGATCGCGACACCGGATGCGCTGGCAAGGCTGATGGTAATACCCACCCGGCCGTTCGAAATCGCCTGCACCGGCACCTGGCCCTTACCTTGCGAATTTGGCTCGATGACGAGTTTTATCGCGCTGCTCTCCACCGCGAGCAGCGCCGTGTCGGGCTCAATCGTGATGTAGACGGTTACCGCTTGATCAAGCTTGTTCGTAACCGCGATTGGCAGCGTGGCGCGGTCAGCGAGCAGGTTGATCCGACTGCCAGCGACGACGGAGACTGACGAGGTTAGATCCTTGGACGCAGCAAGAAAGTCCTCGGCCGCTGCTGGCCAGGCCACGAGGTTCGACTGCCACTGGTTGCCGAACAGCGAGAGCACCTCGAGCCGTCGCGGTGCGGTAACGGCGAGCGGCGACTTGGCGACCGATGCGAACAGTTGCTCCGAGCGCTCGGCTGCCAGAACACGGGTAGCGAGCAATACCCTGTCGTCGGGCTGTGGCTTCTCAGAGATTGTCGCTTTCGTCGCTGGCCCGGCGATGACACTCGAGATAGGCACGTCGAGCACGTCGCTTGTTGTGGCCAGTGCCGAGACAGTCTCAGACAACCTGCCACCCGTAAACGGCACCTCACGGTCGAACGTTCCCAAGACAGTTGCGCCGGCGGGCTGGCTGGCACCCGCCGCCTGAATAGCCGCGCGCAAGACGACCATTGCCGAGTTCCACTCGTCATCCGAGACGGCCCTGGCTGCAGAACGAAGGGCTACAGACACCGGGGCGTCGGAGACGAGCACCCCCTCGTCACCCACCTTCACGCTCGCGCCGGCTCCGGCCTCGCGGTTGACATTCGACGACGACAGAATCGCCGTCGTATAACCACTGGCCGCCAGCGGCTTGAGGTCTTTGGTGACAACCGTGTCTTCGCCAGGCCAAGCAATTCCTGACAGCGAGTAGGGCCAGTCGAGGAGCGTTTGGGTGCTGGGCCAGGCGGGCGGCGTCGATGTGGTGGGAGGGGCCGTCGGCGCTGGTGTAGCCGTCGCGGCGCTGGCTGGCGCAAAATTAGCGGCGTCGAGGGCGAAGTCGAATGACTGCGGTGCGGGGATGATCGGCGCCCCAGCCTGAGTCGCGAGTGTCAGGTCGGTGTCGGAATAGGCGAGGGCGAACGTCTGGTTGCTTGCCGCAGCAAGGCGATCAAGCCAATCAGTTGCTGTGAGAGGCGCAGCGGCACCGAGCGCCCGGATCGACACGATGATCATTGGATCGATCGCCAGCGCGACCGGGCGGTCGATCACCGCATCAAGCTGGCGGGTAAGTAGACCGAGGGGGGACGTATATTGCACCAAATCGTCCGCTGTGAGTAGGCCGGTGTCGCTGTGGGGGACGACAAGTGGCACGATGATGGCGACTTTCACCGGGCTATCTGCATCCGCGTTCGCCGCCGCCGACACGCCGAAAGCAGTGCCCGAGATGGCTAGCAGCAAGGCGACGAGAGCGTAAGCAGGGCGGAAATGCCGCGGGCCGACCCGGGAGTTCCGCTCGGCCAGCATGTCGACGATTCTATTCGCTCCTACCTGTGTGACCGGCGCGGCGGGTCGCACGGTGGCTATGGCAAGCTGTTGGCATGGGCGTCGCCGAGGCAATCGTGAGGCTTGATGACCTGGCCCGATCGCCGGCCGTTGCGCGGCTTGCCACTGCCTTCGCCGCGGCCGGGTATGAGCTGGCCCTGGTTGGCGGCCCGGTGCGTGACGCGTTTCTCGGGCGAACTGTCTCCGACCTGGATTTCACCACCAGTGCCACGCCGGACGAGGTGCTGGCGATCGTCACGCCTATCTCCCAGGCGCAGTGGGATGTCGGCCGCGATTTTGGCACAATAGCTGCGCGCATTGCCGGTCAACAGGTGGAGATCACGACGTATCGAGCCGACTCATACGCCGCTGGTTCGCGGAAGCCAGCGGTCTCGTTCGGCACGACGCTAGAAGATGATCTACTTCGCCGCGACTTCACGGTCAATGCGATGGCTTTGCGCCTTCCTGAGCGCGTGCTTGTTGACCCGTGGGGTGGGCTAGACGATCTCTTCGCGCAGATTCTCACGACACCAGGTTCGCCCGAAGTGTCCTTCGGCGACGATCCGCTCAGGATGCTGCGGGCCGCCCGCTTCACTTCGCAGTTGGGTTTCACCGTCGCCGAACCAACCGTGCGGGCTATGCACGACCTCGCTCCGCGGCTCGAGATCGTCAGCGTGGAGCGTATTGCAGACGAGCTGCGCAAACTCATGTTGACCGAAGACCCTGTGCCGGGCATCCGGTTGCTCGTCGAGACGGGTATCGCGCAACTCGTGTTGCCGGAAGTGCCTGCGCTCAAGCTCGAGATCGACGAGCACGCGCACCACAAGGACGTCTACGAGCACAGCCTCACAGTGCTTGATCAGGCCATCGACCTCGAGAAGTCGCGCGGTCATGAGCCCGACCTTGTGCTGCGCCTTGCCGCCCTGCTGCACGACATCGGCAAGCCAACGACCCGCAAAATAGAGACGGGTGGTGTTGTGAGCTTTCACCACCACGATGTCGTCGGCTCGAAACTGGCCGCTAAGCGACTGAAGGCGCTGCGCTTCGACAACGACACAATTGCTGCGGTGAGCCGACTCATCGAGCTTCACCTGCGGTTCTTCGGGTACACCGACGGGGCCTGGACTGATTCGGCGGTGCGGCGCTATGTGCGGGATGCCGGTGACCAGCTCGAGCGTCTGCACATCCTTACCCGGGCCGACGTCACAACCCGCAACCGGAAGAAAGCCGACAGGTTGTCGTTCGCCTACGACGATCTCGAGGAGCGGATTGCCCAGATCGCCGAGGCCGAGGGGATTGCCTCGCTGCGACCCGATCTGGATGGCGAACAGATCATGGCAATCCTCGGGATAGCTCCGGGCCGCGAGGTAGGCGCGGCATACCGCTTCCTCATGGAGTTGCGCCTCGACGAAGGGCCGCTCGGAGCCGAGGAAGCCGAGAAGCGACTGCGCGCATGGCGGAGCGAAAAACTATGACAACGTGCCAGATGTGACTACACTGGGCAGGTTGTCTCGGCACGATTAGCGTCGAACAACCGTCAACACCCTCCTGTTGCAGATCGTCTGCAACCGTTCTAGTCCGAAGGA
>JBDUDZ010000012.1:0-19431 GCA_040002635.1 Rhodoglobus sp. | reverse complement strand
GAACCCTCAAGTTGACGGCAACTGACATCCGCCCGGATGCCGGGATCTCGACAGTCGACCACGCAGCCTTCGGGTCGCCTTCGGTCGCGGACGTCCTCGAACAGTCCACCACGTATCGGGCCGCGCGTTCGAACGCTTCGGCGGACATCATCGAGGGACTCGGCTACACGGCGATCCACATTGCCGCCGCAATGTCAGAAATCGACAAGACTCTGGCTGGCGGGCTGAAGCTATGACCTGGTCACGTTTCGATCCCGGCGCCGGTAATCCAAACTCGCTCTACGGCATGGCTGAACTGCGCAGGCGCGCTGTTGACAAACTCGAGAACGACGTTATTCCCCGTTTACGCACTGCTCGTGCTGTCGCGGGTTCGTCGGAGTGGTCTAGTGAGTCCGGTTTCTCGTTCGGAATCGCGATTGATAGCGCGATTCAGGATCTCGGCCCCATCGCAGACCAGCACGAGTATGACGCCCGCCTCCTCGACGCCTATGCGGCCGAACTCGTGTACCTGAAAGGGGAGGCGGCCAGCCTGCACGCGCGCGACGATGCCGCCCGAGATGACGTGCACCGGCTGGTCCGATTGCGCGATCGGTTGGAGGAGACGCCGGGTACAGAGGCTCACCTACAGCGCATTGATTCCGAGATACACGAAGTGCGCCAGGACCTTCAGCGCTACGTGAGCCAGTGGGATTCGCTCACGGTGCAACGCGAGCAGGCCGATCGCATCTGCATCTCCGGACTGTCGGGCATAGCATCGCAGGGCGGACTCGCGGCGCTCGGTGGTGCCCCAATCACAACCCTCAGCGACGCAGCGCTTCTGACCCTTCTCGGTGGGCTCACCGCTGCAGAGCTGCTCGCGTTGTTGCGCGACGACGACGCCCTTGCGTCACGCATAGCCGGCCTCGGCGACCCTGCCGCGGTCTCTGCCTGGTGGAACCTGCTCGGCCAGCCGAAGGACCCGTACGACCCCTTCACTCCGACTCCGGCGCAGCAGGCGTTGCTCGAGGAGTTCCCGGAGGTATTCGGAAATCTGGACGGCATCCCGTACACGCATCGCGACATTGCCAACCGGGAGGCATTCGAGGATGGCTTCACGCCGCTCAAGGACATCATCGACGCGTACCCGGAGTTGCTCACAAGCCCGTACGGCGTCGGCGATGTCGGCTGGATGCTCGCGCACAGGGAGGCGGTTGAAGCACTTGAGGCCGCCGGCTATACGCTGCCGACGTTCCTCGCCGAGTACAACGAGGGGCTGGCGATCCAGAACACGCTCGACGGGGAAGCCGACATCCCCTACCAGTTCGTCATCTACGTGCCAGGGGATCCGACGCTCGCCGCCGTCTCCGTTGGCAACATGGACACGGCGAGCCAGATCACGACGAACGTGCCGGGAATGGGCAGCACGGTCACGAAATCGCTCCAGGAGTGGACGCTGTCCGCCGAGAATCTCTACATGGCGCAGTCGCTCGTCGATCAAGACACCGAGTCTGGATTCGCCGTCGTCGCCTGGATCGGCTACGACGCGCCCAAGATGGCCACCGAGCCCAGCCTCGAAGTCATCTCCTCCGACAACGCGCGCGCCGGGGCCCCTAAACTCGTCGACTTCCTCGAGGGAATCACCGGCACCAACGGCTGGGCGCCAGGGGAGAACCTGTCGGTTGTGGCGCACTCTTACGGCACAACGGTTGCGAGCCTTGCGCTGGCCGAGACTCCGGCGGAGAACTTCGTCATGCTTGGGTCAGCTGGCATCGATTCGTCGATTCCCAGCGTCTCTGATCTCATGGTCGACCCGGCGCACGTTTGGGCGAGCGAGGCGAGCAAGGACTACATCGCCGATCTGGGCCGCGGAGAATGGCAGACACCGGCGACTATAGGCGGAATTAATCTTCCGGGCACGCTAGGGGGCCCCATGCCGACGGTGCCCGATGTCGATATTGAGATACCTGGCGTCACGGTTGCAATACCCGCGGTGAATGTCACTGTGCCGGGCGTGAGCGTCAACATTCCCGGGGTAACTCTGCCGGTACCCGGCGGCAGCTTCAGCTTCCCCGATTTCTCAGTCAGTACCCCCAGCGTGTCGATCGGCACTCCGAGCATCTCGGTGACCACTCCGGATGTCAGCGTGCACATCGACTCGCCCAACCTCGAGTACGACCACCCGATCAACCCGACCGACTCGAGCTACGGCGCACATGTGTTCAGTTCCGAAGGCGCCACGGTCGGCGGCGTCTACTACCCCGGTTCTGACTGGCACTCGACGTCACCCCAGGTGGATGCGCAACTGAACAATACGACCAGCGACCAATACGGGTACCTTGACGCCAACACCAACCCGCTCACTAACGCGGCACACCTGTCGCTAGGGGTGACCGATCCGGCCGTGCTCCATTGATTCGCGGGGCGCTTGCGATACTTGTGGTGATCGGCCTCACCGGATGCACGCCAGCACAAGAGCAGGAGACGAGTATGCAGTACACCGAAGCACGGGCCGAACTCACCGATCTGCTCACAGCAATAGCCGCGACGGTGCCGGGGGAGTGGGAAAAAGTGGACGCCGGTGCCCGGCCATGCAGCATCGGGGGGAGCACCGGGGTGCAGTTCCCCATGCTGCGGCGCGGCCCCGGGGTGATCGACGGGCAGCAGGAAGCCACGGCCGAGGCGATCGGGCAACTGCTGACTGACGCGGGCTTCGCCCCGGTCATCCGGGATCGCACACCCACCGGCAGTGCGGTCGTGGTCGAGCTCAACTACCCTGGGGAGGGCGGGGACGACACGGGGTTCTTCGTCAAGGTGATGGTCGGCACGGCGAGAGTGACTGCCCAAGGGCAATCGCGCTGCGCAGAGGGTGATGCGAACCGGATTAACCACGACCGTCAGGAGTCCGAGAACGACTAGGCCGGCAGGTGGGGGCGTCGGCGGAGATCCTCGGTCGGGCAAGTGTGGATGCCATGGCCGCAGCCCTCGCGCGGGTCACCGAGGCGGTATCAGCTGAAGAGGTTCTCATGTCGGAGTTCTCAATTGGTGATCACGTGCTGTGGAACTCAGAAGCCGGTTTCGTGAGCGGTGTTATCACCCGCCTGCACACGCAGGATTTCGAGTTCAAGGGCTACATGCGTCGATGTAGCGTGGATGAGCCCCAATACGAAATCGAGAGCGATAAGACTGATCATGTGGCAATCCAGAAGGCGAAAGTCTTGACGAAAATCGCGTGACCAGGGCTTGATGACAATGGATCGCGCGACTCCGACTCCTGCGTTGTGCGTCTTTACCATTGGCCATTCCACTCGAAGTTTCGATGACGTGCTCGAGATGCTGCGGTTGAATGGTGTGACTGAGCTTGTCGACGTGCGTTCGTTTCCCTCGTCGCGGGCTTTCCCGCAGTGGAACCAGGCCGCCGTCGTGGAGGCACTGCCCGCCGATATCGCCTACGCGTGGATCCAGGATCTGGGTGGGCGTCGGCATACACCGGCTGGCGTGGTGAGCGCGAACGGCGCATGGCGGGTGAAGGCATTCCGCGACTACGCGGACTACATGGCGACCGAAGGGTTCGCTTCTGGGCTGGCTGAGTTGTTGAAGATCACCACCGCGTCGGTGCCTGCAATCATGTGCAGCGAGGCTGTACCGTGGCGCTGTCATCGTCGGCTGATCACTGATGCGCTCATCGTCGCGGGAGTGGAAGTGTTCGACATAATGTCGGCTTCGTCGACCCGCCGAGCGACAATGGATGGGTTCGCGCAGGTGCGCGACGGAAAGATTTCCTATCCCGAGTCGGGGGAGTCTGAGCAGTGATGGACGAGTTCGAGAAAGTCAGCGTGCGTGACGCCCTGCCGCGAAGCACAGAAACGCCCAAAAGGTAGAAGTTGCCACTTCCTTGCACGAGGGTGCATAAGCTGGTGCCGAGAAGGCGGCGATATGCAAAAGGTTTCGTTGATAGCCCTAGCTCGCACCGAGCTCGAGTTGGCTACCCATGCCTCCAGCGGGCGAAGCGCCAAGACGGTATTCGGCGGCCACGAGCATCAGCTTCGCCAAACACTTATCGCCTTGCGCGCGGGCCAGAGCCTCTCGGAGCACCCAAATCCCGGAGAGGCAACCTTGTACGTCGTTAAGGGTCGTGTGCTGCTTCGGTCCGGGGAGAACTCCTGGAATGGGTCACCCGCCGACCTCCTGACAATTCCGGATGGCGTGCACGCGGTGGATGCCATTGAAGACTCAGTCATTCTGCTCACTGTCGTCAAGACGCTGAGCTGAGAACTGCTGGGCTCTAGTCCCGTACCAGCAGGTCGCGAGCCAGGGTAGCGGCCGCTTCCGGGGCTACTACGTCGCCGGATGGTGGGGTACTCAGAAGTAGCGTGACCGGAGCAGGTCGAGATCCGGCCACTCGCAGTGTTTCAGCGCTGCGAACGAGTGTTGCTGCGTCGTCGGGGTATCCGCCTGCGAGCAGTGCCGCGCAGGTCTCGAGGGCGATCGCCAGGGTCCACCGAGTTCCCGTGGCAGTGGACGAGTCAAGGCAGGACAGGGCCAAATTCGTTGCTTCGTCGAGTTCGCCACGGGCCAGACTCACGCGCGATGCAATCGCGAGTACGAGGGGAAGCTCACGATCCAACTCCAATTCCCGCGCGACTGAGACCGCCTGTTTGGCGTATTCGAGAGCGGAGTCGAGTGCTCCGTCAGCCAAATCGAGCGCCGCGAGGGTGCTCGCCAGCTGTGAGGTGGCGATCCGGGGCGGCCCATCCAAGAGTGGCGAGGCTTGCTTCGCCCAGGCCCGCGCCGTCGCGAGATCGCCAACCTGCCAGGCCAGGCGCGCGCAGTTGGCAAGTAGGGCTTGCCGTTGCTCCACTGGTGTCTCCGGCCCCATCGCCTCGACAGCCTCCGCGCAGTAGCCCACCGCAGCCGGATCGCCGCGCTCGGCGAGGATTGCTCCGACACCCGTGGTTGCTGCGGCGATCAACCCGCCGCCGCCGCCGAGCCTGGCCAGTTCGACTGCGCGCAGGATGTCGCGGCTCGCGTCATCGGCAAAGTCGAGATCGTCAGCCAGCCCCGCCGCATAGATGAGTGCCCTCGCGGCGATAGCCGGAGCATCCGCCCCCAGGTCGGACGCTGCCGAGCGCAGTAGGGCAAGCGCGTCCGGATCGGCGCTCCAGTAGCCGAGGTATCCCGCAGCGAATCTGGCCCTCGCGGTTGCGGGCCCTTCTGGTGCGCCCGCGAGCAGCTGACGGAGCCAGTATCGCCCCTCAGCCATGCGAGTGACAGTCCAGTAGCGATGGAGCCGGTAGCCGAGGTCGAGGGCGTGAAGGAGGTCAGCGTCACCATCAGCTGCGGCCCGGAAGAGCGTTCGGAAGCCGTCGCCAGCGTCATCCACAGCATCTCGATAGGCCGCGGGCGGGGAGGTCGCATCGGCGGGAGCGATAGCGTCGAGTGCATCGGCGAGGCCGTCGTAGACGTCGCGCGGCGGGGCTGCTGCCTCGCGGACCAATCGCCGGAGTTCGTCGTCGAGTCCGTAGCGCCAGCGCGCTCCGCCGCGCACGACTGCCAGTAGCCCCGAGTCCGCGAGCGCGGTTAGATGCCGGGCTGTTCGCCCTGCAGGTACTGCTCCACGCACGAGGCCGCGCACTAAGGACAGCGGAACCGTGCCGTCGACGACAGCGAGTCGGTCGAAAACCGCGAGTTCCTCGACATCCAGGGCCGCTCTGGCTTGATCGAGCATGGCGCGCAGCACCCCGTCTGCGCCCGCCGCAACATCGGGCAACTCATCCAACAGATCGACGACCGCCATCCCTGCGAGCTGGGCGGCGGCAAGCTCGAGCGCGAGGGGAATGCCCTCACAGCGCAGACACAGCTCGTTGAGTGCTGCAAGGCTTCGCGGATCAGTCGCAAGTCTGCCGCCGCGCGCCGCCACCCGATCCGCGATCAGGAGAAGGGCGGGGGAGCGCTCTGGGTCAGCCGAGCTCAGTGCGCTGAGCGGAATCCTCATCCACCCGCTGCTGAGCGGCACGCGGGTGGTCACGAGTATGCGCAACTGGGGAATGGCCTCGCGAAGCGCCGTGATCACGTCGACGGTATCGTCGACAACCTTCTCTCCGCCGTCGAGTACCAGCAGCACCGGTCCGAGCGGGGCGAGATGTTCAACTATCGCGGTGATGAGGCTGCCGCCTGTGGGTGCGCCAGTTGCTTCCGCGACGGCAACGGCCACCAACTCGCCAGCGGTGAGGTCGCCTAGGGAGGCCCAGAAGCAGCCACCTTCGGCATCCAATTCGTGGGCGGCATGGAGCGCCAGCCGTGTCTTTCCGACACCGCCTCGGCCGGTGAGTTCTACTACGCCCGGCGTCGAAAGGCCTGCCAGAACCATCGAGAGCTCGGCGGCGCGACCAAAGAAGCCGTCGATCGGCAGTGGCGGCAAGGTTCCAGAGTTGCCCGAACCCGACTGCAAAACATCGAGATAGACGGCTACGGTTTCGGGCGACGGATCGATGCCCAGGTGTTCAGCGAGTGCTGACCTGCACAGTTCGAACGCTTCGATCGCTCCGGCCCGATCACCGCGAGAACGGCGCGCGCGAATCCGGATGCGGTGCGCAGTCTCGTCAACGGGCGAGACTGCCAGGAGTGCATCGGCCTGCTCAAGCGCAAGCTCCGGTCGGGCTGCGGACAGAGCTGCTTCGGCAATCAGGTGGCGGCACCGCTCGATACAACGCCTGCGGCGCTCCCGTAACCCGTCGAGCCACTCTGCGTCGTCATCACCGAGGATCTCGCCGTGCAGAACCGACTGGAGCGCGCCCTGCACCGCCAATCCGGCAGACGTCGTCCCTGCGGCAACTGCAATCTCTGCCCGCTGGATGGCGAGCTCTGATTCATGCAAATCGGTGCTGACTCCGCTGGCCAGCGCCCATCCGTTGCCGGTTGTCACTATGAGTTGCGATCCGTCGAGCCCGAGGGGTTCTAACGCCGCCCGGAGCGAGGCGATTGCCCCGCGTAGGGCACTGGGCCAGGTGGCGGGCGGGTCGGGCCAGACGCGCTCCGCAAGTCGACGCGCGCTGAGGCCGCCAGGGTTGTCGACGAGCGCCGCCAGGATCCTTCGCGAGCGCGCGGAGGTGATGACCCCGCTATCGATCCGCTCCGTTTCGCTCTCCACGGCGACACCGCCAATGAGACAAACGCGGGGGATCACCGGGTAGTCCATCGCCGCATGATCCCAAGTATCAACCTCGGGAGTGGAATCCGCAGGTACGGATGTCACGAATACAGGTAATGCAGCTCATCCACGACAAAGCGCGGTTGGCCAGCGGAGTAACCGACGAGCACCGTTGCAGTTAAGGCGAGCAGTACAACTGCCGACGATGTCGTGTGCATAAAGCAATCGAATTCTGTCTGCGCAATGCGAGCGCAACGCCGGGGAGTGACCGGCCCCCACGCGCGCGTTACGACCACGTTGCGGTGCACGACGAACATTTAGAGCGTCGAAAGGAATCCCATGAAACTCCAGCGCTTAGCCCTTCTTTCCGTGTTGATCCTCTCCGCGGCAGTCCTCACCGGCTGCAGCGGGCTCGGCTCGAACCCACTGGGAGGGCAGGTCCCGGGCGGGTCAGGCAGCGCGGGCACCTCAGGCTCGAATGCCGCGAATGGCGATGGTGCCGCAGGCCCAGTCAGAGGGGATGGCGTCAACACCACTGTTGACTGCTCGGCGTTCATTGCCGCCGTGACGGCGTTGTTCCCCGCGGGGGTCAGCTCACCCTTGGTGCAAACACCGCAAACGTGCGTGTGGGGAGTCGGCTCGAACGCATCGGCCACGGCAGATGTCGTGGGCCAGAGCTTCTCTGACATCTTTTCGCTGAGTTTTAGCTACGGGGATGACGCCGAGGTGCAGTACCAGGGCGACGATGGCGAGATCACCGGCGGCGCCGCCAATCTCACGAAGATCGATGGGGTCGGCACGGCCGCGTCCTATTACGACGGCGGAACCGGGATCCCGCAGGTTTCTGCCTGGTCGGGCAAGGTCGCCTGCGGCGCGCATCTGTTCATCGACGACGCCACCACTGTCGGGCTCGCTTCCACTGGTGACGGTACCCACATTGTTGCTGCTTCAGACACGGGCGCACTTGCGAAGAAGGTCGCCGAGATCTGCGCCGTGGGATGGAAGGGATGATCGGCATGAATGTTCGACGAACTCTCGTTACTGCGGCCGTCCTCGGCGCAGCGATTGGACTCGCGGGGTGCTCCACCGTCTCCTCGTCTGACGCGCCAGGTCAAGCACCCGGCGGCGCGACGAGTGCGGCCACGCAACCGGCTGCAGGGTCTGGTGCCGATGCGGAGGCCGGTCCATTCCCGTGCAACATGTTCTCGCTCAGCGATATCAAGGCGGCGACAGGGTACGACGTGCTCGTGGCGAAGCCGATTACCGCCGTCGGCAAAGCCAGCCAACTCTCGTGTGAGTACGTGGATTCAAGCAATCACGCATTCGGCATCGAGACTGACACGTCGAATGCGGTCGACCACCTCAGGATTTTCTCGGAGATCGAAAACACCGGCGCTGCCGTCACCGGCATTGGCGATTCTGCCTGGGGCAACGACAGCAATCTGGCTGTCGCATTCGGCGATGACTATGTGCAGCTCTCTGATGAGTCGGATGCCGCGGACGACTCCGCGGTCCTGTCGAATATTGGCCTCGACAACCTGAAGAAGATGGCTCAGCAGGTGCACGCCGCGATGTGACGCTTAGCTCCACGTTACGTAGTGCCGTAGCGCTAATCGTTAGTGTCGGCGTAGGCAGCGGCCTGCATGGTGAAGAGTTCTGCATAGTAGCCGCCCGTGCCCATGAGCTCTTCGTGGCTGCCAAGGGCATCGACTCGGCCATTTTTGAGGACGAGCACGAGGTCTGCTGAGCGCACGCTGGAGAGCCGATGCGTGACGTAGAAGGCGATTGCGCCTGAGCGGGTGGCATAGTCCCGCGCTGCGGTCTCGTAGGCGTTGACCATCCGCAACTCGGACTCCGGGTCAAGTGAGTGGCCGGGTTCGTCGAGGGTAAGGATGAGCGGGTTGTCTTTCATGAGCGCGCGGGCGAGGCCGACAGTCTGCCATTGTCCGCCAGAGAGCTCTTGGCCGTTGCGATAGTCACGGCCGAGATAGCGCTCGAGCGAGCCGATGCGGTCGATGACAGAGTGCGCCTGAGCGCGACCGATGGCTGTCTGAACCGCATCAGAGTTGTCGATTTGGTCGATGTCGCCGAAGCCGATGCTCTCGCGAGCGCGGAAGTCGAAGTGCACGAAGTCTTGGAACAAGGCACTCGTTGCGTGGTGCCAGTCATCGGGCGCGAGCGCGGTAAGAACGACGCCGTCGACCTGGAGGCTGCCGGTCGTGGGCTGGTACAGGCCCTGGATGAGTTTGATCAGGGTGGATTTTCCGGCGCCGTTCTCTCCGACGACGGCTATGGAGCTGCCCGCCGGGATGTCCAGCGTGATTTCGCTGAGACTCGGCTGCGCGTTGCCGGGGTAGCTGTAGCCGACCCGATCCAGGCGCAGTCCTGCGACAAGGGTCGAGCCAAGGGGCTGCGCGGGTATCAGTTCGTGTCGGCCCGCACCGCGCTGCCCAAGCTCTTCGATCCGCTCAAGACCGGTGGCGGCGAGGCCGACATTGTTTAGCTGTTGAAGCGCCGTGGCGACCTGAGCGCCGATCTGCGTTGTCAGGGCCAGCACCATGACCAGCTCGCCCGCGTTAGCGTGGCCCTGGGCGGTCAGGTACGCCGTGTAGGCGATTGCGGCGACGAGGCATAAAGCGAAGGGCAGTTGCCCGGCCAGACGGATAACTGTGTACCGGAGGTACCCGCTGCCGAGTTCGCGGGCGAAGTCTCTCTGCGCTTGCCCGTGGAGAGCGCGAACCCGTTCTGATCCGCCACCGAGGCGGACCTCTTTTACGCTGTCGGCCGTAGTCGAGAACTCTCGCAGATGTTTGATCCGCCGAGAGTGCGCACTCGCGCGCTCTCGTGCCTGCTGCACCGGGCGTTCTGCAGCGCCCGCGGTCAATACCGGGATCGCCGCGGCAAGTATGAGTAGTAGCAGCCAAGGGCTGACTGTGACCAGCAGGACGCAGGTGATGATGAGTTGGATTGCGACCGAGCCGAGGCTGATTGTCGACTCGAGAGTTGTCCGGATGCGGGCGATGTCCTGACGCAACAGATCGATTTTGTCTGCGACGTCGGCTGATTCGATCTCATCCAGTGGTTGATCGTTATGGATGGCGCGGGATACGCGCTGGCTGAGCTCGACTTCGTCGAGCTCTCCAAGTTCGAAGTACCAGAGGTGGCCAAAGTGGCCGAGCAACAGCTGGCCGGTCAGGCACAACGCCAGCCCCGCTGCCATCACAGCCAGCAGCACCGTGGACCGGCCCGCGATCGCGGCATTGGTCAGGTCGCGGACCAGTATCGCCACACCGGGCTGGGCCACGCTGCCGAGCAGCAGCAGGCCTGCGCCGATGATCAGGCGTCTCTTGTCGACGCCCCAGGACAAAGCCAGGACGATTCGGATGGCCGATAACGTGCGCTTCACTCGCTCTCCGCCCCCACTTCTGACGAAGCCGATGGGATCACATAGCGGGAGGATTGCGCCTGGAACATTCGGGAATACTCCCCGCCTAGGTGCACCAATTCCTGATGCGTACCGAGCTCGGTGATGACTCCGTCGGCGAGCACGGCGATGGAGTCTGCTTGTCGGACCGACGAGAAGCGGTGCGAGATGATCAGCGTCGTGATGCCACGCGTGAGTTGGAGGAAGTTGTCGTAGAACTCGGCCTCGCCGCGGGCATCCATCTGCGAGGTTGGTTCGTCCAGCACAAGTGCGCGGGCGCCGTGCCGCACCGCATAGAGCGCCCGGGCGAGTGCGAGGCGCTGCCATTGACCGCCGGACAGGTCAGTGCCGCCCGGTAGCAGCCGGGACAGCGGAGTATCCAGGCCCGACGGCAACGCGTCATAGGCGTCTCCAAGCCCGACGTCACGGAGGGTCTGCACCAAACCAGCGTCATCCTGAACCTCATCGGGGGCTTGCATGGCGACGTTCTGGCGCAACGTCAGCTCGTACTGCAGGTAGTCCTGGAAAACGACCGCGATGCTCTTCTGCCATGCCAGCCGTTCTCCGGGCGTCAACTCGACGCCGTCGACAGTGACCCGGCCGCTCTCTGGCGTGTAGAAGCCCGCCAGCAGCTTCACCAGCGTCGATTTGCCGGCGCCGTTGACTCCCACGAGCGCCATCGAGGTTCCCGCCACAAGACGCAGCGAGACCCCTTTCAACACATCATTGTCAGTCGTATAGCGGTAGACGACGTCATGGAGTGCCAGCTCGGCCTGACCGTCGCCCTCCATCGATGGTGCGCCTTGGGCTGCGGTGGCATCGGCGGCAGCAATCGGGCCCGTACGCAGAGCTTCTTCGACGCTGAGGATTGCCTCCCACGCGATCCGGCCATACTGCATAAAGACGTCGGCCTCTGGAAACATTTTTCCGAACATCACGCAGGTGATCGCCGACTGAAGGACTATGGCAAGCGCACCCGGCTGCGGAGTTCCGCGCGCACTCAGAACAATCACCGCGACCGCTATCAAAATGCTCGAACCGACGACAGTGGCGATCGCGTAGACCAGGAAGGTGGAGCCGTAAACACGTCGACGTGACCACCACAACGGCCGGAAGTAGCGCTGTGCTTCATCTCGGTACCGCTGTTCGATCCAGGCGGTGAGGCGAAGCATCCGAATATCCCGGGCAATCAACGGATTCGTGACAAGGTTGCGCAAATACTGCATGCGCCGACGGGCAGGATTGAAACGCACCGAGGTTGCTGCCCAGATCGAGAACGCGAAAGTCTGCCCGAAGCGGTTAAGTAGCGCGATGACGAGACCCAATAGCGCGACCGGGCCGGAAACGACCACGGCGAGCAGGGCCAGAGTTCCTGCCAGGGCAGTGTATCGGGCGATCAGGGCGAGGGCACCCGCCGACGCGGCACCTGGCGTCTGCGCGCGAAGGTCGAGCGCGCTGTTCGCGTCTGACACGTACTCGATAACTTCCGGCTGCTCGACCGCACGCAGGTTGGTGGCTGCGCCGACAGTGTCCACCAGCCGTTGCGAGACGTAGGAATCGATGCGCAACTGCACGTGCGAGAACAACGCCACCTGCAAGGGTGCCGTCAACTGCTGCACAACGAGACCGCTAGCGCACAACGCAACTCCCAGTACAACCGATCCGCTGTGCCCGGTCGCCGCAGAAACTACGACTCCTGCGCCAAGAATCACTAGCGGCGCAGTTAACCCGGCGACGAATTGCACAAGGGCCGTAACCGTGACCGCTCGCCAGCCTGCACGCCCGATAAGGAAGAGGAGCTGTTGGGCAGCATGCACGCGTCGCTCTACAAGAGATTTCACCCGGCTCCCGATACGTCTAAGGACAGCGTCACTTGCCAGAGTACGGGAAGGGTAGAACGTAGGCTGCGTATATGACGGCTGTTGTGATCCTGCTTCCACTCGCTCTGCTTTTGGTTGCGGGCGTCACCCAGCTGGGTGCGAATGGTGTGATCAAGCGGAACGGGTTCGTTGGACTTCGGATCCCATCCACTCTCAGGAGTGATGCCGGATGGCTCGCCGGGCATAGGGCCGCAGCAACTCCCGCCTGGATCGGCTTCGCGGTCACAACTGTGGCCGGGGTGGCTGCTCTTCTGAGCGAAGTCGCGTTCCCGTTTGTCACCATCGAGTTGGTCGCTTGGGTGCTGACTTTCGTGTTCGCTATCGTCATGGCAAGCCGTGCTGCTAGCGCAGCTCCCGTGGATAATCACGTAGACTCGCCCCGAACGTGACACGATCGAAGGAGGTGAGCCCGATGCAGACACTGTCCATTTTGGGCGCTCCTTCGAGTTCACGATCGCGCGACTGACGTAGCCGTCGCGGGGAGCGCCGTACGCACTCCCAGAAAGCTACGACTATGAATGACGCACTTCAGCACGACTCCACCCACCCCACCCATACCGCGCTCGTTCTGGGAGGTGGTGGATCAACGGGCAACGCCTGGCTGGTCGGTGTCGTCGCCGGCCTGGTTGAGGGCGCGGTGGATGTGACCAAAGCCGATCTGCTCGTCGGAACATCCGCGGGATCCACGGCGGCCGCACAGGTCACCGGCGCGTCTCCGGCCGACGTCCTCGCCATCACGCTCACGCCGCCGAGTAGCAGCACTCCGGCGCCCAGGTCCGCGAGGTCGAGACCGGTGGCGACCGCGATGGAGGAAACTGCCGCTGTCATCGCCGCGGCCGAGGACGCGGCCGACATGCGCCGCAGGATGGGCGCCTGGGGGATTGGGGTGGATGCCGCATCCCCCCGCTCTGCACAGTGGCGCGCCACCGTCTCCGCTCGACTGCCCAGCCAGGACTGGCCGCTGCACCGGTTACTCATCACCGCGGTCGATGCTCGCACCGGCGAACCGGTGGTGTTCGACCGCGATAGCGGAGTGGACCTGGTGGACGCCGTGGCCGCCAGCACCGCCGGCGGCTTCGCGTACAGCGTCGGCGACAGGCAGTACATCGATGGCGGTTACCGGACAAACGCCGACAATGCCGACCTGGCGACCGGATACGAAAGGGTGCTCGTCCTGTCCCCGTTCGGCGGCAGGTCGCGGCTGCCATTCGAGTGGGGCTTGCATCTGGAGACGCAGGTCGAGGAGCTTCGTGCGGCCGGCAGCTCCGTCGAGATGATCTTCCCGGATCGTGACTCCGAGCATCTGTTCGGTCCTAACGGGATGGACCTCGCTCTGCGCCCGCTCGCGGCGCGAGCCGGCTACGACCAGGGGAGGGGCCTCGCCGGGGTGATCAACGAATTCTGGGGGTGATCGGTTCGAACGGCGGTCGCGAGGTCGCTCTTGCGCGACCGCCGGTTCCACGATAACGTACAACCAAATGGTTGTATTACAAGAGCTCACCGACGACGACGTGAACCGCATCTTCCGAGCACTGGCGGATGCCACACGACGCGACATCGTGCGCCGGACGCTGGTTGCCGACGTGTCGGTGTCACGGCTCGCCACCGCGTATGCCATGTCATTCGCGGCTGTCCAGAAGCATGTTGCGGTGCTGGAGGAGGCGGGACTTGTGACAAAGGAATCGCGCGGTCGTGAGCGGATGGTGCGGGGCGACCTCGCCAGCATCCGCCGGGCTCAACACCTTCTCGACTCCTTCGAGCAAATCTGGCGTTCACGCATTGACCGCCTCGACGCCCTGCTCGCCGAAGACGACAACACCCAAAACTAGAAAGGCACGCTATGCCCGTCACCTCTGTCGACAAAGACCTCGACGCCCTCACCCTCACGATCGTCGCCGACTTCGCGGCCCCGGTGAGCCGACTGTGGAGCGCCTACACCGACCCCCGCCAAATCGAGCGGTTCTGGGGACCGCCGACCTACCCGGCGACCTTCCTCCGGCACGATGCCGTGCCGGGTGGGCGGAGCATTTACCTCATGACCGGGCCCGAGGGGGACAAGCACTATGGATGCTGGGACTGGACGTCTGTAAACGCGCCCCGGTCGTTCGAGGTCGCCGACTCATTCGCCGACGAGAACGGCGCCCCCAACTCAGACCTGCCGACTACTCACATGGCGTTCGCGTTCGACGCGGCCGGAGACGGATCGCGGCTCACCACGATCGCGCGCTTCGACTCCGCGGAGAACCTCGAACAACAGATCGAGATGGGAATGCTGGAAGGCACGAGGGAAGCCATGTCCCAGATCGATGCAGTGCTGGCCGACCTTGCCGCCTTCGCTTCTGACCGCCCGGTCGAGGCCGCGGTGCTCAGCGATACGCAGGTGCGGGTCGCGCGGGTAATCCGGGGCACCGTCGAGCAGGTGTGGCGCGCCCACAACGATGCCGACCTCATGAAGCAGTGGCTCCTGGGGCCGGATGGCTGGACAATGCCGGTATGCGAGATTGCCACGCGAGTTGGCGACAGCTACCGCTACGAATGGGAGAGCGAGGACGGCGAAAATCGTTTCGGGTTTACGGGGGAGCTCCTCGAATCCGACAAGCCCTATCGCAGTGTCACGACAGAGGCGATGATCGGGATGGACTTCCCGGCGACCCTCAACGAACTGACTCTCACGGCTGTCGACGGTGGCACGCTGCTATCGCTCCTCATCACCTACGCGAACGCGGAACAGCGCGACGCCATCCTGGCAACCGGTATGACCGACGGCATGGAGACGAGCTACGCGCGTCTCGAGGGACTACTGAGTTGAGCCCCGCGAAGTAGCGACTATCGCGTGAATGTGACGTGGATGGTGCCGCTGTCTGCCACCTCGGTCTTTACAGAGTGAGTGAGGGCGAGGTCGGGCAGGTCGTCCCAGAGGCGGGTTCCGCGACCGAGAAGTACCGGAGCGATCATTAGGTGGAGGTCGTCTACGAGGTCGGCGCGCAAGAACTCTCGTGCGACGCCGATCCCACCGCCGACGCGCACATCAAGACCCGCTGCAGCTTCGGTCGCCTCGGTGAGCACGTCCGCGATCGCCCCGCTGCGGAAGTGGAATGTCGTTCCGCCCTCCATCGGAATCGGCGGACGCGGCGCGGTGTGGGTCAGGACGTAGACCGGGGTACCGAACGGTGGCTGGTCGCCCCACCATCCCACCCAGTTCAGATCGTCGGGGAATGAGTGCAGCCCGAACATGGCAGCGCCCATGATCTCGGCGCCGACCCCCTCGAAGAACGCACTCGCATAGGAGTCGTCGAGGCCAGTCGTGCCGCCGCTGGTGTCGCCGAAGACGCGCTCGTGGAAGGTACGGGTCGCGGTGTAAGCGGCAGTAATTCGCCCCCAATCCTCACCCATCGGGTTTTCGGGCGAGCCGTCGGAGGCCGAGGTGTAGCCGTCCAACGAGAGGAAAAGGTCCATGCGAACGCGGGTCATATCAGGTCTCCTTGAGGGTGGTGCAAACATCTACCGACGATTTGACGTTTTGTCGCGTCGCGCCCGTGTCCACCTTTTCGTTGACGAGAGTTCCGGTCTCAGGGCCAGATCACCGATGCCATCGATGCCATCAGGCCGTTCGTGGGGAAGTTCGTCTGGTCAACGAGGATCATGACGTCACCGCGTGACAGGTAGGTGAAATTGTCGTCCACTGCATATTTGGTGTTGGGGGAGGTGATGGAGCACAACCGTCCGCCGTCGGCATCCTCACAGGAGTAGCCCTGTGACTGGAGGCTGGCCATCAGCGCAGCAGCGCTTGAGGCGTCGTAGTGGCCGACCTCGACAGAGAGGTGGGTGATGTCTGAACTGGGGTTCGCCCAGAGGCACCACAGCTCGTGGATGGCACGCATTACCTGCCGACCGCTGGCGTTTGCCGGGGGAGCGGAGGGAGTGACGACTCCTGAAGGTCCCTGTGGCACGAAGACCGAGCTATTTAGCGGCGTCGAACCGAACTGCGACGCGTCGGCGTTACTGACCAGCGCGGCACAGCTGGCGGGCAGGGCCGTCGGTCCAGCAGGCGGTTTGGGGGAGGCGGTAGCTGACGCCGAGCTCGTGGGACTCCCTGAGGAGGCAGGCGAGGAAGCGCTGCTGCCCGAGGGTGCCGAGCCGGAGTTGGATGGGGCGGGTACTTTGCCGGTGCAACCCGCCACAGAAACTACGAGCGCTATAGCTGCGCCCACAAAAATCATTCGCCGTGCTGACATTCGTTCACCTCCGGTTGATGTAGACATTGTGCTCCACTGCAGGCAGTCGCGGAAGGAGGGATATTGCTGATTCGGCTTCTCGGCCCGCAACCGGCGATGAGCGCCTCGATCCACGGCTACTTTTTAAGCGCGGCTAACTCGGTCTCGAGAGCCTCGACCCTTGCAACTAGTGCCACCAGATACTCGCCGAGATAGCGGCTCTTCTCCTGAGCGATCGCGGTGTCGCGCCAGAACTGTCGCTCGGCCCCAAATCCCCACAGGGCGGGGCGGGGCGTCTGATCGATCACCGCAAGTTGTTGCTCCAAAAACGTCGCACTGCCAGGTAGCACCTCGCCTGTCGGAGATGTCGCAATCGGACGCGGAGTGTCAATCATGTTCTGACGCTAGCCGATCCTGCGGAGCGAAATAACGTCTACCGGTAAAGATCGTTGTCGGTTCCCCAATCTGGGCGCGCGCAACCGTTCGCCCGAGTTCTGGCGCTTGCTGCGTAACTACTACTGGCGAAGACCGTTATCCGCACCAGATGTCGGCGCTGCCAGTCGCCGCGCGGCCTCGACCACGAACACGCGGCGGCGAGCTCGCTCGTCGTCGTCGTCTGATGCGGCTCCGGTGATCATTTCTGCGAGTTGCGGCACCGTCTGCCACCAGGCGGCGAGCGCGATGAGGGCAAAGACGAGGTGGGCTGGGTTTAGCACGGGATCAAGGAGTCCGTCTCTCTGGGCGGACGCGAAACGCTCCACCTTCTCGCGATAGTGCCTTGTGCGCCCGATGGAGTCGGCGGGTGGACCGTCCTGCAAGCCTTCCCACTGCAGCAAGCGACCGAGCTCAGGGTGTGCGGCGTGATAGTCGAAGGTAGCGCCCGCGAACTCGCCGATGTCGTCTAACCCAGCACCCGTCAATCGCACCGAGGAGGCAAGGCGCTCAAGTTCGGTGGCAAGCACGAGGTCCCACAGTGCGCGCTTGTCGCCGAAGTAGCTGTAGAGCCGCTCCTTGTTGACCCTGGCACGTGCCGCGATCGCCCCGACTGTGGTGCCGGCGAATCCTCGCGCCGCGAATTCAACCAAGGCTGCGTCACGCAATTTCCGCCGTGTGCCCTCCGTATCCCACGCCATATTCTCAATCTACCAACGTTCGAGTTGGATATGAGACCGATCGGGTCTAGTATTCCAACCATATCGTTGGAGTTAGGAGATCTCATGGCAGGCGAAGTAGAGCGACTTCCCGAGGGGGCGAGTCCATTTGCGATGGGAGCTGTTGGGCTGGTGACCGGGGCAAACAGCGGCATCGGATTCGCGATCGCGAAACAGTTGCTTGGGCACGGCTTTACAGTGTGGGTCGGCGCGCGCAACCTGGAGAGGGGGCAACGAGCCGCAGAGGCACTCGGTGAACGTGCGCATGCGGTGCAGCTCGATGTGACTGATCCGAACTCGATTGCCGCAGCAGCGGAGCACATCGGCGAGCTCGACATCCTCATCAACAACGCTGGCATCAATCCGGGCGGCGAAGACATCGTCGGCGCTCCGCTCGAGCAATTGCGCCGCGCATACGAGACGAATGTCTTCGGACTCATCGCTGTGACCCAGGCGTTCCTTCCCGCCCTGCGCCGATCCGCGCACCCCCGAATCGTCAACATTTCCAGTGGCACGGGATCTCTTGAGTGGGGCAGCGGCCCCAACCCGCAGTTCGATTGGGAACGAGTGCAAGGGGGAGGGCTCGCCTACCGAAGCTCGAAGACCGCTGTCAACGCCGTCACTCTTCTCACCGCCCAGGCGCTAGGTGACCACTTCAGGGTCAATGCTCTGGCACCGGGACTCCGTGCGACCAACCTCATTGCAGGATTGACCGTCGGCGGTGACCCGGCAGAAGCCGCGACCGGTGCCATCCGCCTCGCGCTCCTGCCCGACGAAGCCCCGACCGGTGCCCTCTGGTCGTGGGACGGCACGCGCGTACCCTGGTAACCACTCCGGGGGAGTGACCCGCTTTGTAACCTGTCGCAGGATTTGCGAATAGTCGTGCTATCTACTGGGGAAGACCGTTACCCGTTTTCACACTAAGAGAACGGCTTCAACGCGCTACCGACGAGTAGCCGGCTTGTGCTGCGGAGACAGAAACGATGGTCGACGAGAAAGAGGCCGTCCCTGATTCAGGAGCGGCCTCTTCGCGCTAGGTGACGTTGTTCGCGACCTGTTTTCACTCTAAAGGCCCCGCCATCGGATGACCGTGCAATCGTGCTAATCTGCGGCCGTGCTGGCGACGTCGCTGGGCGGCGCTGAGCACCAAGGCAATCAAGCCGACGAAGATCAACGATCCGGCTGCGGTGCCCCAAGGTGCGGCGTCGGTGCCCGTCGCTGCCAGGGAGGGACTTGCAGCAGCAGGCGCGGCGGCGGCTTGGACAACCAGGATGGCGTTGGCGAGGTCGCACACCGTGGGCGCGGACACTAGACAGATTTGGTAGCTAAGTGTGTATGTGCCCGGTGGCAGTGGTGAGCTCGTACCCGATTTCACACTCTCAGTTCGTAATCCTGGAGGAGTGGGCTTCCCAGGCCGACCTTGACGCTCACGATGTCGCGCCCCAGATGTTGCGCGCGGACGCTGTCAGCGGTCGTTTCGAGCTGGCCCCGCCGAGGTCCGGTTCATATCTCCGGACTCTCTTGCGAAAACCGCCGGAGACTAATCGCGGCCGAGGCGGCGCCGATTGCGCGTCAGTTGCCGGGCGCCGTCGGACGATAGCGCAGGTTGACGGCCGCGATGGGGTCGGGTTGGCCG
>JBDUDZ010000011.1:0-19737 GCA_040002635.1 Rhodoglobus sp. | reverse complement strand
AGCCACATCCTCGTCGGGCAGGCTGACACTGAGCTTCATACCCAAATACTACCGCGGTATTACCTCTGCGGCAGGCGCCGGCTGCTGTCTTACCGCCGGCCCTCAGGGGTCCACGAGCTTCGCGACCCATCCGCCCCACCTCGACCAGATAGTTGGGCGTTGGTTGGCTGCAGTACTTGCGGTATTGGTAGGGCGGATGGGACTTGACTCCCCTACTGAGCCGCATCCACATCGCGGTCACCCGCAGTGACAGGCACCTGGCAAGCGATGCGGCTGTCTGCTCAGCGGGGGCCCACGAATGGCTTCGCGATCCATCCGCCCTACCAAGACCCGATAGTTGGGCGTTGGTTGGAAGTAGGGCTTCGGGTCTTGGTAGGGCGGATGGGACTTGAACCCATGACCGACGGATTATGAGTCCGCTGCTCTAACCAGCTGAGCTACCGCCCCGTGCCGGCGTGAACCGACGCATCAAAGATACAGGCAGGCGCGGAGGTCTTCGGTTCCGTTCAGGCGGCTCGGGTACGTTGGTGAGGTGACGGATACTCGACGAACCGACCGACCTTGGATTCCGGCGATAGTGATGGGCATCCTGTGGCTTGCCAGTTCGGGGATCAACGCGCTGACGACCTGGTTCTCGGTGCCGCTGCGCGAAGTGTGGCCGCTGCTGTTCCCCGCGGCGGTGCCCTCCATCGTCTGGCACTGGCCGGCCCCGTGGAATGTTGTGCCTGTGGTGGCGTCAGCGCTGTGCGTTGCGCTGGTGTACCTCGTGGCCGCGCGGGTCGCGTTACGAGGAAGCGCGAGCCGTGGCATCCGGTTCGCGGGCATCTGGTTCGCCGGCGTAGTCACGTCAGTGATTGCCACTGTGCCGTGGGTGGTTGGGCTGTTCATTGCGCACTTCCCGCCGGGGCGCCTCGCGATGCTGACCCAAGACCTCGGCGAATGGCTGCAGTTGGCGGCATGGTTTGGCGTGATCTGGGGTTGGCTGCCGGCGCTGCTCATCGCCCGCCGTCACAGTGAGGAACAACTCCCCCGCACCAGTCGCACGCTGGTTGGCCTCGCCATCGCCGCCCTGTTGCTGTCGACAATCGCGTTCGCTGCCGGTGAGCGGGCTGAACGAGTGAACAACGCCCACATTCAGGCCGTCGACAACGGGCAGACAGTTGGTGCGGTGCCAGACCCGAGCGCAGTGGTCACCCCGCCGGCGAAGATCGCACCCGGCAAACACAGCATTGATGCGAGTTGGTGCACCCCAGACGAGACCAACCTGCTGGCCGGGTCACGCGATGCGGCAACCGGCCACCGGATGCTTACCGTGCGGATCATGAACTTCTCCGACCACTCGTGCGTGCTCGACGGCTATCCCGACTTCGCCTTCGCCGACGCCAGCGGGTCGGAGATTGACGTCGATCTCGAACCCGGCGGCTCATTCATGACCCACGACGGCGGTGCCACCCCCATCACGATTCCCGCGGGAGGTTATGCGGCAACCGCCCTCGGCTGGGATGCCAACTCGACGCAAGGAAACCTCGTCACGTACGCGGTGTGGGCAGCCGCGTACCCGGGCTACCCGCGTGGGTCGTGGCCGATCACGCTCGACATCATCGCTGGGAGCACCGTCAAAATCACGGCGTGGCAACTCTCAGACTCGGGTGCCGGCGACACCGACAACTGAGGCCTGGCGCACTACTTGTGCGGGCCTTTGTCGCCCACCGGAGTACCGACGCCATCGATGACAGGCTCGCCGCGGTAGAGGCTCTCGAAGGTGTCGAGGGTGCGGTTGATGTCGTGCTGCTGCACGATCCGCAGGCTCTCCTTCTTGAAGGCGAGCAACTGCTCATCGGGCAGTGTCAGGATCGTGGTCAACTTCTCGGCGAGGTCGGCGACATTGCCCGGCTCGAACAGGTAGCCGTTTTCACCATCGTGCACGAGATGCGGTAGCGCCATGGCGTCGGCCGCCACGACCGGCAGGCCGCTGGCCATAGCTTCCATGGTGGAAATCGACTGCAGTTCGGCGATCGACGGCATAGCGAATACCTTCGCGCGCTGCAGCGCATTGCGGAGGTAGGTCTCGTCAACGTAACCGGTGAAATGCACGCGGGATGCCACGCCGAGACTTGCCACAAGCGACCTGAGGTGCTGCTCCTGGTCGCCACCGCCGACGAACTCGAGCCGGGCATCCAGGGCAGGATCGAGTTTCGCGAACGCCCGGATCAGGCGGTCAAGCTGCTTCTCGACGACAAGACGACCAAGGAACATGATGAGGTTCGGCTTGTCGAGATCCATGTTGGGCTTGTACTGGGTGGTGTCCAGGCCGCAGGAGATAGCCAACACGTTGCGCACCGAGGTGTGCTCTTCGAGGTATCGGGCCGCACGTTCGGTGGGTGTCGTAGTGCGTTCCGCCCTGCTGAACACACGATCAGCGGCAGCCCACGCCAGCCCGATCGCCCAGTTTTTCAGGAAAGGCGGGATGATCGCTGTGTACTCGAGCAGGTTCTCGGGCATCACATGATTGGTTCCGACGAGCCGCACATCGCGCTTGGCGCCCTCGATCGTCATGCCCCTGCCGATGATGACGTGCGACTGAAAGTGGATTACGTCGGGCTTGACGCGGTCAATGATTTTCGCGCTGTTCTGTTTGATACGCCACGGCAGCGAGAACCGAAGCGAGGGGTGGGGGTACCAGCGCCAGGAGTAGATGCGGTGCACTGTCATTTTCTGACCCTCGTGCGCTTCCGTGCGCGCCCCGAGGTTGGCGTTAGAGAACGAGGGGGCCGCGATGTGGACATCGTGCCCGCGCTCGACAAGCCCCGCTCCGAGCCGAGCGATGAAGCTCGCTGCACCGTTGATCTCGGGCCAGAATGTGTCGGCACCGAGCAGCACGCGGAGGCGCGGTTTGCCCTCGTGGATCGACTTATAGGGGGCGTCAGGCACGCGTTATAACGTACCCTACGGCCGCTGCACAGCTTCTTCGGCCGCGTCGGCGAGCGGCGTTTCGGTAGTAAGCATCGGGTTGTTTCGCGAGAGCGAAATGACCCCGTAAATCGCGGCGGCACCCGAAATGACGAAGGCGAAGATTGCCCACACGGGCGCTCCCGCTGCTTCGCCCAGCACGACGATGCCGATGGACACCGCCACGAGAGGGTCAATGACTGTCAGCCCGGCGACCACAATGTCTGCAGGGTTCGACGAGTGGGCAGTCTGCACAAAGTAGGTGCCGAGTAGCCCTGCGGCGGCCAGGCCCACAAGACAGACCAGGGTGAGGATGTCAGTGGAGCCGATCTGGAAATCGCCAACCGCAATCGTCTTGATTCGGTCGATAACCACCTTTGCGAGGGTCACAACAAAGCCGAACAGCACGCCGCCGGCGATCACATAGAAGATCGGGCGCAGCACCCGACGTCTCATGACGAAGAACAGGGTGAGCAACACGGCGAGTACGACCACCAGGACTATGAGCACGACAACCAGTTGCGTCTCGATGACCGGGTGCGAGTTCGTGACCAGGGCGGCGATCGTGACGAAGGCGCCAACGCCCAGCACGCAGATGATGATCGACCGGATGTCGACCAGGTCAAGTGGTGCTTTCGTCACCCGCGCGTTCACAATCGCCGTCACCACCAGCGCAATCGCGCCGAGCGGCTGCACGACGGTGATCGGGGCGAAACTCAGGCTGCTCAGCTGAAGCACAATCGCAACCGCGAGGATCGCCGTGCCGATGACCCACGACGGCCGCGCCACCAGGGCCTTCAGCTGCCGCAAGCTCAGCCCGGTGTTCGCCTGCTCGGTGGAAGCTTTGTCGACAAGGGTCACCCCTCGGTTCTGAAACTGCGTGCCGATGGCGAGCAATATCGCCGCGACGACCGCCAGCGCGATACCGATCCACGCCGTCGTGGGAAGGTTCAGCGGGCTGCTGATTTCGGCGAGGTCCGGCGGCACCCGTCGAATCTACCTGTTTCCGAGCCGTTATTCTGGGCGAATGGCCGTACTTCCCATACGAATCACCGGTGACACCACGCTGCATGTGCCTGCTGCCCCCGTCACCCGTTTTGACGACCGGCTGGGGCAACTGGTGAACGACATGTTCGACACCATGACCGAAGCCCCCGGGGTCGGTCTCGCCGCACCGCAGGTGGGGGTGGGTCTGCGCGTGTTCACCTACAACTGGACGGATGACACCGAAACTCTCCACCACGGCGTCGCAATCAATCCCGAGCTCTGGCTCAGCCCCACCCCGCTCGGCGAGCCGGATGACGACGACGAGTCGGAGGGCTGCCTCTCGATTCCCGGGGAACGGTTTGCACTGCGCCGGGCCCCGTTAGCGATACTCAAAGCCGTAGATCTCGACCAGAAGCCCTTCGAGGTGCGCGCCGAGGGCTGGCTCGCCCGGATCTTCCAGCACGAGTACGACCACCTTGATGGCGTGCTCTACGCCGATCGGCTTTTGCCGGCATCCGCGAAGGCCGCCGCGAAGGCGATTAAGAAACAGGGCTGGGGCGAGCCCGGGCAGTCTTGGCTTCCCGGCACCGACCACCTCGAGGACTAGACGAAAAATCTCCCCCTGCACGCGTGCGCAGAGGGAGATTCCGTCGGTTTGACTACTTGCCTGATGGCGCACCGAACGAGTTGTTCGCGCGCAGCACCTCAAGGCGGGCGCGGTACTCCTTCTCGTCGATATCACCGTTAGCGAAACGTTCGGCGAGGGTCGACTCGGCACCGCGGGCCGCACCACCGAAATAGGGGTGACCGTAGCCGTGACCGTGGCCCCACCCGCCGCGCGACCAACGGCGACGGCCGAGCGTCGCGAAGATAGCAATCACGATGATCCAGAACAGCGGGATCAGAAGGAACAGGAACGAGAACCCCCAGCCAATCGGCCCGAAATGGCCGACAAGAGCGGGGAGGGCGAGAGATGAGAACACGGGGTCTTCCATTCACTAAGGGTCCTTATTGGACGGTTAGCTACAGCCTGCGCTCGACAGCTCGGGCGGGAATCTGCCCGGCGGCGACACCTGGAATACTCCGCCGGGTGCACTTTTCCCGGGTGCACTACTCCGAGCGGCCTGCGCCGTCTTTACCCGCGCTGACCAGACCCGTTTCGTAGGCGATGACGACGAGCTGCACCCTGTCTCGTGCTGCGAGTTTCGACATGATCCGCGACACGTGGGTCTTCGCCGTGAGCGGGCTGAGGAAGAGCTCCTTACCGATCTCGTCGTTGGTGAGACCCTGGCCAACGAGGGCGAGAACTTCGCGCTCCCGTTCGGTGATGGCTTTCAGCTGCGAGGCATCCGGTGCTTCACGCAGTTCGCCCGAAATGCGTTCGAGCAGTCGGCGGGTGACGCCGGGGCTGAGCAGCGCGTCGCCCCCCGCGACCACACGCACCGCTCGAATGAACTCGACAGGTTCGGTGTCTTTCACCAGGAAGCCGCTGGCTCCCGCCCGAATCGCGCGGCCGACGTACTCGTCGAGTTCGAACGTCGTCACGATGACAATGTGAGTGTTGGCGAGTTCTGGCTTCGCAGCGATCTGCTCTGTTGCCCAGAGCCCGTCTCCATCGGGCATCCGGATGTCCATAAGCACGACATCGGGGCGGGTCGCTGTAACAAGCGCAACGGCTTCGGCCCCCGTGCCTGCCTCGCCCACGATCTCGATATCCGGCTCGGCCTCCAGCAGGCTGCGGAATCCCCCGCGGATGAGTTGCTGGTCGTCGGCGATTGCTACCCGGATCATTCGTTTCCTTTCGCAGGGATGCGCGCGGTGACGAGCAGCCCGCCTGCAGCAGCGTGGCCGGTCTGCAGGGTGCCGCCGAGCAGTTCGGCGCGCTCACGCATCCCGAGCAAACCGCGGCCGCTGTTCGGGTCTTTGCCGTCGAGGCCAGCGCCGTTGTCACCGATTGTGACAACGTAATTCTCATCAGACAGACGGATATCGACAGTCGCAGTCGTGGCCCGCGCGTGCCGCACCACGTTGGTCAGCGACTCTTGCACGATGCGGTAAATCGCCAGCTGTACAGCTTTGGGAGCCTCGCTCACCGTGTTGTCGAGCGTCACCTCCACGCCCTGCGAGGTGACCGATGCGGCAAGACCAACCAGCCGCGACAGGTCAGGTTCAGGCACGAGTGGTGCGCTCGGATCCTGTCCGCCTTCTGCTCGCAGTACGCCCAGCACTGACCGAACCTCGTCGAGTGCTGTCTTCGAGGTCTCCTTGATACTGGACAGCGCCTCCCTGGCCTTGGCCGGCTGCTTGTCCATGAGGTGCAGGCCCACGCTGGCCTGCACATTGATCTGGCTGAGCGAGTGGGCGAGCACGTCGTGCAGCTCACGAGCGATGCGCACCCGCTCGGCCTGCACTTCGGTCTGTTTGCGCTGTGCGAATGCTCGGCGATAGCGCTCGACGTTCTCCCGGCGACTGCGCACCCCTTCACCGATGCCGAACGTGACGAGAATCCCCAGGGTGGTGACGGCGATACGCGCGGGATGCCAGTCGACGCCGAGCACGACACCCACCGCAATAGTGCCGATCCAGCAGGCGCCGACCGCGATCCAGGCCCAGATCCGCGCACCATGCGCGACGGAGAGCACCACCGCGAACGCCAGGGCGATATACGGCGGGCCCGCCATCTGGTCGGCAAGCACGAAATCGGCGCATGCCGCCACCGTGACGGACGTGACGACCGGGCCGGGATACCGGCGGATGAGCAACAACGCCAGCGGCCCGAGCACCGCCAATATCGTCGTGGTTGCCGCGGCAGGGCTCCGCAATTGTGAAAGCCAATACAAACTAGCTGGCACCTGAATGAGCAGTGACACGATCACGGGGATGAGCAAGCGAGCCCGCGGCGACATGCGGAACTCGGGCGGTGGCCGCGTTGCCCACTGCTCGAGCAGTAGCTCATTGGGCGGCCAATGCCCGGCCTGCCAGCGCTCGGCCCACCGGGCGTGCTGGTGGCCATGAAAACGCATGCTTCGATGCTAGGCCCGCGGCTGGTATCCCGCGTCGGCCAGCGGGCGTGCGCCAGCTACTCCCTCGGGAGTATGCAAAAAGGCCCAGACCGTGGAGGGTCTGGGCCTTAGCTCCCCGACATGGACTCGAACCATGAACCTACGCATTAACAGTGCGTTGCTCTGCCAATTGAGCTATCGAGGATCGCGTGAAGCGTTGCTACTTTACCAAAGAGTCTGCGCGTACCAAATCACGGTGCGCGAGCTCAATACCCTGCGCCGGGATCGACAACGCCGATGAAGGCGCCGTCATGCAGGAAAGCCGCGACATTGAGCCGCAGCCGCTCGGCGAGCAGCGGCTCCACCATCTCTTTTGTATCAGCGGAGTGAGACGTGATGACAACTCGCGGCGCCGACCAGAGCGGATGCCCGTCAGGAAGTGGCTCCGGAGAGGTGACGTCAAGCCCCGCCCCCGCCAACTGCCCGCGCTCGAGGGCGGCGGCAAGGGCCATAGAGTCGACGAGGCTGCCGCGTGCGATGTTCACCAGGGCGGCGGAGGGCTTCATCAGCGCGAGTTCGGGTGCGCCGATGAGCATTGCGGTTGAATCGGTGGCAGCGGCGGCGACCACCAGCACGTCGGCATCCGGCAGCACTTCTGCCAGCCGATCGACAGTAACCACACGGTCGGCACCGGCGAGCTCACCTGGCGTGCGGCGCACAATCGTCACCGACACGTCGAAGGGCGCGAGCAGGCGGATCAGTTCCACGGCGATGCCGCCGGCTCCGACGATGACTACGGTGCGCCCGAACAGCGAAATTCCTGTGGCCGGGGATGCCCAGCTGTGCGACCGCGTCTTCTCGGGCAGCCCGCGCAGAACAGCCAGCATGAGAGCCAGCGCGTGCTCGGCGACCGGCTCGGAATAGGCACCCTTGGCGCTCGTCCAGATTGGAGAATCGTCGTCGGCATACTCGGCGAGGGCAGCCGCCATGCCATCCACACCCGCCCACTGCAGCTGCACCCAGCCGATTGCGGGATGAGCGCGCAGCACAGCGATGAGTTCGGCGGCATCACTGCCCAGCCACAGCAGCCCCCTGGTCTCCGCTGAGAGCGGCGCGACGACTCCTCCACCGGCTTTCACCGCAGAGAGGAACGGCTCGCGTTCCTCCGGCAGGATCGCAATCGGCCCGGCTTCGGGACGGTGAGCGACTGGTATGCCCGTGCTTGCCAGCGGATCGAGGTGCTCTCCGGGGCCACGCTGGGTCACGCGCCGCCCCCGCCAGGGGAGCGGCGAGGCTTCGGCTTCTTCGGGGCGGGTGCCGGAAGGGCATCCGCCGTGGCCTGGATTGCGCGCTGCAGCCACTCGCGGTTCTCAAGCAGGTCGCCGGGCACGCTGTGGTACAGCTTCGACCCGGGGTAGGCGTGGCCGGGAACCGTGCCCACGAGCACAGCCGGGTCGACCGGGCTTGGCTTGATCATCAATGTGTCATCGGTGATGAACCCGACGACCTTGTTGTCGCAATAGATTGCGTACTCCCCGAACATCTTGCCGGTGCGGATGTCGAGGTCGCCGAGCTGGTCTTCGATGTAGGAAGCCGTGTCGCTACTTGAGGACATTCTGCGGACCCTTCAGGTGGTCAAGCGAACGCGCGAGCCCCTTCACGTAGGGATGCAGCGGATCGGCAAGCACCGCCTCGACCTCGCCAATTCCCACGATGATTCCGCGATGCATGATCGCTACCCGGTCGCTGATCCGACGCACCTCGCCGAGGTCGGCCGTAACGACGAGTGCCGAGAAGCCGTGCTCGAGCTGCATCGAGACGATGATGTCGAGAATGGCGGCGCGAACAGTGACGTCGATGCCGGCGGTGGGGTCATCCGCGATGAGAACGCGCGGCTGCAGGATCATCGACTTCGCGATCGCCACCCGCTGGCGCTGGCCCTTGCTGAGCTCATGCGGGTACTTGTTCATGGCGCTAAGCGGAAGGCGCACGGCGTCGATGAGGGTTGCTACGGCTTCGCCCGCCTCGTCCTGGTCGAAGTGGCGGTCACGCGAAAAGATTGGCTCCGCCACATTCTCGCCGACGGTGAGGCGTGGCTCCAGGTAGTCGCCCGCCTCTTGCCGCAAGTAGGCCACCGAGAGGCCAAGACGATCACGACTTCGGCGTGAAATGCCGCGCACCTTCGTGCCAAGCACTGAGACTGTACCGCCGGTAATCTCTGGCGACACTTCCCGGGTGATATCGGCTTGCAAGGCGACGGCCTTGGCGAGAGTGCTCTTGCCCGATCCGGTCTCCCCCACGACCGCGAGCACTTCTCCGGGTGCGATGTCGAAGCTCACACCGTTGACTGCCACCGAGCGGGTCTCCGGATTGTCGGAAGCGTAACGCAGCGAGAGGTCACGCACCCGCACCGCCGGACGAATCACGGCATCGAGCTCGACGATTGAATCCACGTCAGTCATTCTGCCGCAGGGCTCGTCGTTCGGCTTCCACTCGCACCATATCGCGTTGCACCTGCGCGAATTTTTCCGGTTCGGCCACCCCATCCAGACGCTGCATTGTACCCAACAGGTCACGTTTCTGTCGCAGCAGGTCGCGGTCGACAATGTCTGTGGTGATGCTCCTGCAGTACACAGCGATGCGATCTTCGCGCTCAGGAATCGGGGCGACTCCGAGCTGCTTCACGAGGGTGGCGAAACTCGGTGGCACCTCGTCGGCGACGATAGATAGCCAGGCCGGCTGGTTCCAGCGCTCGAGGCTCGAGGCGATGGCGTCGCGCACCACGGCCAGAGTGTTGTCGGCGAATGCGACCTGCGAGACGCGACCGATCATGTCGACGCCGATCTCCGTGGGATGCTGCAGCACCGCCATGAGGGCGTCGCGCTCAAGCCGGGTGGCCGGATCGGTCGGCAGCTTCATCAGGTCGGGCTCGTCGCGGCGCACCGGTTCGGGCTCATCGCGGCCTTCCTCCCGGCGCTCGCGCGGTGCCTCCGGCACCACCGTGGTGCTGCGCCTGGCGGCGTGAACCGCGCGCTGCACCTCGTTGGGCTCCAGCCCAAGCCAACCCGCAAGATTTCGCACGTAACCGACGCTGAGTGCCTGGTCGCGGATGCCGGCAACCACGGGAGCCGCGGCCCGCAGCGCAGCTACCCGACCTTCAACAGTCTCGAGATTGTATTGGGCCAGCTGCCTGCGGATCATGAATTCGAACATCGGCTTACGGGTGGTGATGAGCCGTCGAACTGCATCATCACCGCGGTTCAGGCGCAGGTCGCAGGGGTCGAGCCCATCGGGGGCGACGGCCACGAACGTTTGGGCGGCGAAACGTTGCTCTTCGGCAAAAGCACGGCTGGCGGCCTTCTGCCCCGCCTCATCCGGGTCGAAGGTGAAGATTACCTCTCCGGTGCCGGTGGTATCCGCGTTATCTACGTCGCCAATCACCCGTCGAACTACTTTGATGTGATCGACGCCAAAGGCCGTGCCGCAGGTTGCAACAGCAGTGGTGACGCCGGCGAGATGGCAGGCCATGACATCCGTATAGCCCTCGACCACGACGACCTGGCGGCCGCGCGCGATGTCGCGCTTGGCGAGATCGAGCCCGTAGAGCACCTGGCTCTTGTGGTACACCGGTGTCTCCGGGGTGTTCAGGTACTTCGGTCCGTTGTCGTCCTCAAGCAGCTTGCGTGCGCCGAAGCCAAGGGTTGAGCCTGTGACATCCCGGATCGGCCACACCAGTCGACCGCGGAACCTGTCGTACACGTCGCCGCGATCGCCCTTGCCAAGAAGGCCTGCTGTGACCAGCTCGTCTTCGGTGTAACCCAGACTCGTGAGGTGTTTGGCGAGCAGCCCGCCGCGCGGTGCGAAGCCGACGCCAAAGCGCTCGGCCGCCGAGATATCGAAACCGCGCTCCCCCAGAAACGTGCGACCGGGCTCGGCCGCTGGAGTCTTCAGTTGCTCGATAAAGAAGTCCTCGGCCGCCTTGTTGGCCGCGAGGATGCGCGCCCGGTTACCGTGGTCGGTGGCGGCCCCGCCATCCTCGTAGTGCAGCTCGTAGCCGATGCGGGCGGCCATCCGCTCGACGGCCTCGGAGAAGGAGACGTGGTCCATTTTCTGCAGGAACGTGAAGACGTCACCGCCCTCGCCGCAGCCGAAGCAATGGTAGAACCCCACCTGCGGCCGCACGTGGAAGCTAGGGCTGCGCTCCTCGTGGAACGGGCAAAGCCCCTTCATCGAGCCAACCCCGGCGCTCTTGAGGGAGACGTAGTCACCGACGATGTCGGCGAGATTGGTGCGCGCCCGAACCTCGTCGATATCGCTTCGTCGGATCAGGCCTGCCACAGTGAGATTCTACGGTCGGCGGCGGACGCATCCGTGGGGTACGACCGGAGTCGTTCGCAAATCCGCTAGGTCAACCGCTCGTGCCACGCCATCGCCGACTGGTCGGTGAGCGACGCCACCTGGTCGACAACGGCGCGCTTGCGCTGCTGGTCGCTCACTGCGGCATCCCAATCGGCGGTGAAACCCGCGTCCAGGTTCTTCGGGGCCGTCCAGAGCAGCACGTCAGCGAGTTCGGTCAGGATGTCGCGCTGCTGCCGGTAGATCGGGCGACGCGCGTTTGTCGACATCACGAACGCCGCCACGATGCCCTTCAGCACCGCGATCTCCGCCTGGATCTCGCGCGGGACAACGATGTCGGCCCCGAACCGGGCGAGCGACTCCTTGGGAAACGCTTCACGAGTGGCTCGGGTCGCCGCGCCGGCGAAGCGGCCGATGAGCTGGCTGGTGAGGTTCTTGAGGCGGCCTGCGGCTTCGCGACTGCCATCCCAGCGATCGAGCCAGACGCTCAGGTTGTCGAGCCGGTCAAACGCCGCGATCAGCTCGTCGTGCGGAAACTCCCCGCCGATCCAGGCGAACATCGAATCGACAAGGGCGTCGTGGTCGACGCGGGCGCCGAGCGCCGTGACGTCGACGTACCCATTGACAACCGCATCCTCGAAGTCATGAACCGAATAGCCGATGTCGTCAGACAAATCCATGACCTGGGCTTCGATGCAACGCTGCCGATCGGGGGCGCCGTCACGCAACCATCCGAACACGTCGATGTCGTCATCGTAGAAGCCGTATTTGCTACGGCCACTCGGGTCGGGCACACCCTGGGAGCCCGGCCACGGGTACTTGCAACTTGCGTCAAGCGATGCACGAGTGAGGTTGAGCCCGTAGGTCTTGCCGTCGGGACCGAAGACTTTTGGCTCGATGCGGGTGAGCACGCGCAGGGTCTGCGCGTTGCCCTCGAACCCACCGATGTCGCTGGCCCATTCGTTGAGCGCGCGCTCCCCGTTGTGACCGAACGGCGGATGCCCGAGATCGTGGGCGAGGCAGGCGGTGTCGACGACATCCGGATCAAGCCCCAGGCTCTCGCCCAGCTCACGGCCGACCTGCGCGACCTCGAGGGAATGTGTAAGCCGGTTGCGCGCGAAATCGAGCCCCGCGGTGGGCGACAGCACCTGCGTCTTCGCTGCCAGCCTGCGCAGGGCGCTGGAATGAAGCACGCGGGCACGGTCGCGGGCAAAGTCACTGCGCCGGCTGGAATGCTCTTCCGGCAGCCAGCGCTCCCGGTCTTCCTCGCTGTACTCAGCCACCGCTGACGCTCGACTCCGCGAAGGTCAGTTCGGCGCGATGCGTCTCCTGCAGCTCGCGAGAATCAAGCCAGCCGTAGGGCAGCGACGGGTTCTTGGGAGTGCCTGCGCGGCCGCGTTGGCCCTCCGCATCCGCACCCGGGTATGGCTGGTCCCAGTCGAGCTGGGCGAGCAGTTCATCAAGCTGCGCGAGATCCTGCACCGTGGCCAGCGCCGCCCTGAGGTCTCCGCCGACCGCGTAGCCCTTGAAATACCAGGCGACGTGCTTGCGGATGTCGCGGCACGCACGATCTTCTTCTTCGAAGAACTCGACGAGCAGCTCAGCGTGCCGTTTGAATGCTGTCGCCACGAAGCCGAGGTTCGGCTCCAGCTTGGTGGACTCGCCGCGGAACGCCGACGCGAGATCGCCGAACAGCCACGGTCGACCGAGGCACCCACGGCCCACCACCACGCCATCGCAGCCCGTTTCGTCGACCATGCGCAGCGCGTCATCCGCGCTCCAGATGTCTCCGTTGCCGAGCACGGGGGTGCCCGTGATGGTGTTCTTCAGTTTTTCGATTGCCGACCAGTCGGCGGTGCCCGAGTAGAACTCGGCGGCGGTGCGGGCGTGCAGGGCGATGCTTGCGACACCGGCGCCCTCGGCGACCCGTCCGGCCTCGAGGTAGGTGAGGTGATCGGAGTCGATGCCCTTGCGCATCTTGATGGTGAGCGGCACGGAGCCTGCAGCCTTAACTGCTCCCTCGACGATCTCGCGAAAGAGGCCGAGCTTCCACGGCAGGGCTGCTCCCCCACCCTTCTTCGTGACCTTGGGCACCGGGCATCCGAAGTTCAAATCGATGTGATCGGCGCGGTCTTCGGCGACGAGCATCGTCACGGCTTCGGCGACGGTCTTCGGGTCGACGCCATAAAGCTGGATGCTGCGCGGCGTCTCCGACTCGTGGTGGCGGATCAAGCGCATGCTCTCCGGCGTGCGCTCGACGAGGGCACGGCTGGTGATCATCTCGGAAACGTAGAGCCCGGCGCCGTACTCCCTGCAGAGCCGCCGGAAGGCAGTGTTCGTGATCCCCGCCATGGGCGCGAGCACGACGGGAACATCGAGGGCAATGGGCCCGATGTTCAAGGTCGGCGCGGTACCCGCGAGAATGGTCACGTGCCAATTCTCCCAGACAATTCCGGCAGAGACCGTGTTGCGGCGGATGCCGCGGCTCGCGGCATCCCGATCGAGATAGTCGAGCGTCCCGCCGCCGACTCGGTGCAGGCCGCCGCGGCCCAACTCGGCGTGCGCCCGGCCGCGATTGTGAAGTCGCTCGTGGTGAAGCGACACGACGGCTCGTTCCTTTTCGCTCTCATCCCGGGCGACCGTCAGATCTCCTGGGCCAAGCTGCGGGCCGCGGTCGGGGTCAACAAGCTGCAGCTTCCCGAGGCCGCCATCGCGCTAGAGGCAACAGGGTACGAGCGGGGCACCATCACACCCTTTGGCAGCGCCACGGCTTGGCCGGTATTCATCGATTCCCACGTGTCAGGTCAGATCGCGATGGGTGCGGGTGAACACGGCTACAGCGCCTGGGTTCAGGCTGCCGACCTCATCCGCGGTTTCGATGCGACTGTCGCGGATGTGAGCGACTGATGGGCCTCGAAGAGAATCCGAACGTCTTCCGCTATGAGGGCCGGCTCTGGGTGAGCGAGGTTCCGCGCGAGCAGATGCTCCAGCAGGTGGTTGACCAGCGGGCGTGGGATGCCGCGAACGCACGCCACGAGCGTTGGGGCCTGGCCATCGCTATCGGCGCCGTCGTCGGGGTGCTGGCCTTCTATGGAATCGGATCAGCGCTGCGCCTGCCGTCAGTCGGCAACCTGTTCATCCTCCCCGTCGGTTTTGCCGTTGGAGCTGTGCTCGGCGCGGTAGTCAACAAACGCGTGCGCGCTTCGGCCCTGCAGAACTCACCCCTGCCCGAACGCCCGGTGATCGCGACAATGGTGCGCATTCCGCCCGAGGTCATCAAGCGTGCCCCCGCCGATTCAACGGCAAAACAACTCGTTGACTGGTCGCGGCGCGGATTCGTTGGCTAGTTACGGTCGCGGCGGCGAATTAACCAGCTTGTAACCTCCGACCGCATACGAAGGCTGCGCTGCCGCGTAGTCTGGAGGCACTAACCGAGAATCATTCGGTTGATCAGGATGCACTTCCCGCGAGAGCGTCCTGGTAGTTCGCCAACGATGCCGCTGTGATATCCCGGTCGCATCCCCGAACCACTCCCGGGGTCACATCCTCCCGAGTAGCGCCGCGCTCGGTCCCGATATCTCCTTACCCGAGAGCACTGCACCAATGACGACATTCGATTCGAAAAGCCATTTAACCGATCTCACATCAGTCGATCTGACGCCGAGCACCCGAGGTCCCGAATCCGACAAATCGCAATCACCTTCGCTGGTGATGCTCACGCTCGTAGCGACAGTCGGAATACTCGCTTACGCGGCTTTCCTCTTGAATCCGGCGAGCAGGGGCGATTGGTTGCCATACGCCCTCGTGATCACCGCGGAGTCAATCCTGATCCTGCAGGCCCTGCTCTCGATGTGGACGATCCTGTCGGCATCGCAGGATCCCCGCGACTTCGCATTCCACGACGCTAAAGCGAAGCTGTTCAGTGAGCGGCAGATCATCCGTGACGGCTACATACGTGAGCCGAACCGCTGGACAATGCAGCTTGACGGGGCCGAAGCGACGGTCGATGTGTTCATCACGACTTACGGCGAACCCCTCGATGTGATCCGCAAGACTGTCACAGCCGCGCTTGCGATGCGCGGCGCGCACCTGACCTGGGTGCTCGATGATGGCAGGTCAGACGAAGTTCGATTACTCGCCGAGTCGCTGGGAGCGCGCTACGTGCGCCGTCTTAGTTCGGGCGGCGCCAAGGCAGGCAACGTCAACCACGCGCTCTCGATAAGTTCAGGGCGATTCTTTGCAATCTTCGACGCGGACTTCGTGCCGTCGCCAGACTTTCTCGTCGAAACTGTGCCCTTCTTCTCCACCCGCGAGGTGGCATTCGTTCAGACGCCACAGCACTACGGCAACCTGCACAATGTCGTCTCCCGAGGCGCTGGCTACATGCAGGCGGTGTTCTATCGATTCATTCAGCCCGGCCGCAACAGATTCAACGCCGCATTCTGCGTCGGCACGAATGTCATTTTCCGGCGGAAAGCTGTCGACGACGTCGGCGGCGTCTACACGGATTCCAAATCGGAGGATGTCTGGACGTCGCTCATGCTGCACGAGCGGGGCTGGCGCACCATCTACATCCCCAAGGTGCTTGCCGTCGGGCATGCGCCTGACACCGTCGAAGCGTATACAAAGCAGCAGTTGCGGTGGGCAACGGGCGGCTTTGAGATCCTCTTCGGCCACAACCCGATGGGCCGGCGCCGCAAACTCAGCCTCGACCAGCGCCTGCAGTACCTGGTCACTGCATCCTTCTACCTGACGGGAATCTGCCCCCTTCTGCTGCTGGTCGTACCGCCGCTGGAAATTTTCTTTGACCTGCGACCGATGAACCTATCGACCACCGTATTCACCTGGCTGCTGTACTACGCCGGTTTCTACGCCATGCAGATAGTTCTCGCCTTCTACACGATGGGTTCATTCCGTTGGGAGACGCTGATGCTGGCCGCGGCGTCGGCACCGATCTACCTGGCGGCGCTCATCAACGTGCTCATCGGCAAAGAACAGCAGTGGAGTGCGACCGGAAATCGTTCAGGTGTCTCGTCGCCCTTCAACTTCATAATTCCCCAGCTGCTGTTCTTTGTGTTCCTTCTGCTCACCTCGTTCGTAGCCATTTACCGCGACGTCAACAACGGCATTTTCACCCTCGCAACCGCCTGGAACGTCACCAACACGATAATCCTCGGCAGCTTCGTGGCGGCCGCCTATCGTGAGCACAGAGTTACCCGGCACCACAGTCGGGCAGGCGTTCGCGTCACCGTCGCGGAAGCCACCTCATGACCTGGCGGAGCCGGGCAAAGCTCTTCGGCGGACTTCTTGTAGTCATCATCATCGTGGCGGCACTCACTGTCGTTTTCAACCAGCGCCAGTCGCAGGCGACAAGCGTGTCGGCATCTATCGATGCCGAGCGATACCCAGTGGGAATTGACTACGGTGGCACTCTTGTCGCCAGTTATGTCAAAGAGAGCCAGCGAGTGACAGCGGGTGACGTGCTATTTACCCTGCAGAGCCCCTCGCTGCAGGCCGACTTGGCAAAGGGATTGCTCAAACCCGAAACTGTCGCCTATTCGGTGGCCGACGATGGGCGCATCACCCTGACAGCTGCTGTTTCTGGCACCATCCGCGATGTGACTACGCAACCCGGCTCGTTCGTTCAGGCCGGGCAGGTGCTCGCGACAATCGACAAGGCCGGGTCGCTGTTCGTTACGGCCCAGTTCGAGTTGACGGGAAGGGAATACTCTCGCATCGCAGATTCTGCCAGCGTGCAGATACAGCTTCCCAATCAGGCTTCGGTAGTGGGCAAAGTGTCGTCGATCGACGTGCAGACTCAGCACGGCGTCGCCGAGACCACCATCCACATCACCAGCGACGGCCTTGCCGACGGGGCATACAACGGACTGGTTAATGCAGGCACGCCCGTGACGGCCGTTCTCGCGCTCACCGACAATGGCGTCCTCGCTGGCGTGATCGATGGCATCTCCGACTTCCTCAGGAAAATCGGGATTTAGCAGGTGGGCTTCATCGCACGGCCAGCACTCGCCATCGTGGCGATCGCCGCCCTCGTGTTGCTGTCCGCGTGCACCACGGGTGCCGACAGCCAGCACGACGACAAAACAGGCGTACTCCCTGAGGCGAAGATCGGCCCGTTCGTGGCGGCACTGCCCGAACGAGCACTAAGCGGCCTGAACGCGGCGCGACTAGCTGACGGCCTGATTCCGCCGACAAACAAGTGGTTCTCGGGGATGGTCTTCGGCGACACCCCGATGCCAGTGTTTCCGCTTCCGCTCTCCTTCCAGCTCACTGCGGGTGGATTCGACTTTGGCGTGCCAACCGTCGCATCGAACAGCGCCGTCATCACCGGCGGATTTGCGCCGGCGGTCGGGGTGGACATGGGCGCCGACTCCCAGGTAGTCGTCGCCTACGACGAGGCATCGGTCACCGTCGCTCAACGCTCCGGTGATACGGAACTCGGCCGGACGCTGATCGCCGAAGGGTCGCCGTTCGTCACGTTCACCGCGTCGTCCAAACTAACCGCGCACCTCGGCAACGACTTCGGCGACACCGATGGCGTGCCCACGACTACCGTGGGGGCGACGACTTACGGGCTCGTCACCACTGGCACGTTAGCGGGCGGGGACCTGCAACTCGATGCAGGGCAGACCGCCACGTGGTTCGCGGTCGCCGACGGCGGGTCGCTCGCCGACTTCGCGGCGGCGGCGCGGCATCCGGTCACCTCCACAACCGTGACTTACTCCCTCGACGCGGGCAGCGCGACGACCACCATCCACTACCAAACGGCTGACGGGGCGAGCACAATCGTCGCCGCGATGCCGCACCAGTCCTCGTCGTTAGCCAAGGGAACCACCTGCGCCAACGGCGACTATGCGAGCATCTACGGAGAGCTCACCGCCTGTTCCGTGAGCGATCTCTCCTGGTCCGTCCCAGCCGTCACCCCATCGGGGTCGATTGACCTCTCCGGGCTGGACACCGAGGATAAAACACGACTCGCGCAGCAGGTCGCCGCCGACTTCGCCGTCACAGGCGCGCAACCCGCCGACACCTACTACGGCGGAAAGTGGCTCTACCGGCTCGTCAACTTGATGGACATCGCCCGCCAGGTCGGGGCTAACGATGTGGCCGACCAGATACGCGACAGGGCAGTCGGTGCGCTTGACGACTGGATGGATCCGGCCGGGTGCACCAGCCGCGATGATCGCTGCTTCGTCTACGACAGCACCGCCAAGGGGGTTGTAGGACTCGCACCGTCATTCGGTTCTGAGCAGTTCAACGATCACCACTTCCACTACGGCTACTTCCTTTATTCGGCCGGGGTACTTGCCGCCAACGATGCGAAATTGGCGACCAAATGGGAGCCGGTTATGGACCTGCTTGCCGCAGATCTGGCCACCGACGGTGCGAGCACGCTGTTCCCGCAACGACGGGTTTTCGACGCTTATGCCGGTCATTCCTGGGCCAGCGGCACGTCGCCCTTCGCAGACGGCAACAACCAGGAATCGAGTTCGGAGGCTGTATCGGCCTGGAACGGGTTGGCGCTTTGGGCAACTGCAAGCGGCCAGAAGTCGCTCAATCGGGAGGCGACCTGGATGCTGTCATCCGAAGCGGGCTCCGCTCTCGCCTACTGGACTAACTTTCCCAGGAACGCCGCCGTGTACAAGGGATTCGATCACGCAGTGACGTCGATTGACTGGGGTGCGAAGCGCGACTACGCGACCTGGTTCAGTCCCGAGCCGAGCGCGATGCTGGGGATCCTCGTGTTGCCGATGAGCCCCGTCGCTGGCTACCTCGGCGCCGATCCGCAGCGGGTGCGCGAAAATCTCGCCGAAGCTGCGCCGAACGGATACGACGTTGTGTTCGGCGATTACCTGCTGATGTACTCGTCACTCGCCGGCCCATCCGACGCGGCCGCGGCGCTCGCCCAGGTCGCGACCCTCAATGAAGACCGGATTGATGACGGTGACAGCCGCAGCTACTTGCTGGCCTGGATCATGAGCAAGCGGGGTTGAGGCGTGCCCCAGCTGCGCTCCCTAACGGGGGATCGAGCCATCCTCGCCAAATTCCTATGATTATCGTGAGGGAATGACTACGTGTCGGATTCGATGAGCACTTGGACGCCGCAGTCGGCAGCGCTTCCCGCGGCCGGCTGGTTTACCGACCCGGAAACTGGATCAAGACTGCGCTGGTGGGACGGCTCGGGCTGGACTGAGCACACCACCCCGACTCCGGATGACGCGAACCTCACCCCCGGCTTGGATGACGCGAACCTCACCCCGACTCCAAACGTGAACGTCACCTCCAACCCGCAGGACTGGACACCGCCCACCGCCGCCGCCGTCGAGGAGCCGCTGCGCCGTGAACGCCGTCGGGATCGCGGCTCGACGGGGCGCAAAGCTGCAGCCGCAGGGGCAGGCGCGGCCACCGTTGCTCCCGCTCC
>JBDUDZ010000010.1:0-19948 GCA_040002635.1 Rhodoglobus sp. | reverse complement strand
ACGTGCTCGGCACGCAGAGGCTGCTGGATGCCGCGCTGCGCAACAACGTCGCCCGATTCGTGCACGTCTCCACAGACGAGGTGTACGGGTCGATCGCCGAAGGATCGTGGGACGAAACCCGCCCCCTCGAACCGAACTCGCCCTACTCGGCGTCGAAGGCCGGCAGCGACCTGCTCGCCCGCAGCTACTACCGCACGCACGGCCTCAACCTGTCGATCACGCGCTGTTCCAACAACTACGGGCCATACCACTTCCCCGAGAAGGTAATCCCCCTGTTCGTCACGAACCTGATCGACGACAAGCACGTGCCTCTCTATGGGGAGGGCAACAACATCCGCGACTGGCTGCACGTCGACGACCACACCCGCGGAATCGCCATGGTGCTGGTCGGCGGTCGGGCCGGCGAGATCTACAACATCGGCGGCGGCACAGAGCTCACCAACAAAGAGCTCACGCAGCTGCTGCTGGATGCCACGGGCAAAGACTGGTCATACGTCGACCGCGTCGCAGACCGGCTCGGGCACGATCTCAGGTACTCCGTCGACATCGGCAAGATCAGGTCGGAGTTGGGATACGAGCCTCTCGTGCCATTCGCGCAGGGGCTTTCCGACGTGGTGCAGTGGTACCGCGACAACCGCGCGTGGTGGGAACCACTCAAGGAGCGCGCAGCCCTGTGACCCGCTACCTGGTGGCCGGCGCGGGCGGCATGCTCGGCACCGACTTGCGCGTTGTTCTCGGCGAGAAAGACGCGACCTACCTGACCCGCAGCGACCTCGACATCACCGACGCTGCGGCCGTCAACGCCGCGGTTGCCGGTCACGACGTGGTGATCAACGCCGCTGCCTATACGAAGGTCGACGATGCCGAGTCGCACGAGCATGCCGCTCACCTGGTCAACGCGGTGGGCGCCGGAAACCTCGCCCGTGCCGCCGCTGCCGCGGGCGCCTGGTCGGTTCAGGTTTCCACTGACTACGTATTCGACGGATCCGCCACCGAGCCGTACCCGGAGGACGCGCAGGTGAATCCCGCGTCGGCCTACGGTCGAACCAAAGCCGACGGCGAGCGGCTTGTCACTGCCGCCAACGGCGAGCGAAGCTACATAGTGCGCACCGCTTGGCTCTATGGCGCCGGCGGCCCAAATTTTGCCAAAACAATGCGTCGTCTCGCTGCCGATCGCGAAGAAATCGGGGTTGTCGCCGACCAGGTGGGCCAGCCGACGTGGACGCGAGACCTGGCATTCCAGATCCGCGCCCTTGTCGAATCGGGTGCGTCTTCGGGGGTCTATCACGGTACAAACAGCGGCCAGGGCAGCTGGTTCGATTTTGCGCGTGCAGTGTTTGTCGAGGCGGGCCTGGACCCCGAGCGGATCCGCCCCACCGACAGCGCGTCGTTCGTTCGCCCAGCCCCGCGCCCCGCTTACTCGGTGCTCGGCCACGACGCCTGGGCCCGGGCGGGCATCCCGGCGATGCGTGACTGGAACGCCGCGCTCAGCGAGGCGAGCGCACAGGGCGCGACGGCGCCATCCTGAGTGGCGCGCAAGTGAGGCGGGTTATCATTGCACAAGTTGATGTCCTGCCATCGGCCGTTAGGTAATGACTCATGACGACCCTGCGAGTGATCCTCGACGACCTGACCAGGCGCGAGAGCGTCGGCCGGTATACCGCAGAGCTCACCCGCGAGATCATCAGGACTGCGCCGCGGGGATGCTACGTCGAGGGTTTCGTCGCGGCGGCGACCGAGGCGCAGTACGCGGACATCCTTGATCGCCTGCCCGGCCTCGAAAAGTTGCACAAGAGCCCACTGGCTGCGCGCGAGTTACGCGCCGCCTGGCAGCACGGCTTCACGCGCCTTCCCGGCAAGGGCATGGTGCACGCACCCAGCCCTCTCGCGCCGCTGGCTCGCCACGACCGCCTCCACGACGGTGACCAAATCTCGGTCACCTTCCACGACGCCCTGGCGTGGACCCATCCCGACTCGCTGCCCAGCCGTACTGTCTCGTGGTATCGGGGCATGGCCAAACGCGCGGAACGCTACGCCGACGCGATCGTTGTGCCGAGCCATGCCGTAGCCGGGCAGCTCGCCGAGGTCATCGATTTTGGTGACCGCGTGCGGGTGATTAGCGGCGCCCCGAGCTCGACGCTGGCACTCCCCCACGATTCCGCCGAACGTGCCGAACTGCTCAAGCTACCTGAGCGTTACGTGCTCGCCACGGGCAGTCTGGAAGCAAGACGCGGCATCGACCAGCTGATGCGGGCGATGGTCGAGGTCGACACCGACATCCCCCTGCTCCTTGTCGGCCCGCGCGACGGTGACGAAAGCCTCATCAGCCTCCTGGCCGAGGCCCAGCTTCCCGCAGACAGGGTGCGAGCACTTGGCGACCTCGACGATCCCGACCTCTCTGTGGTCATCTCCCGGGCAACGCTGTTCGTCTACCCGAACTACGAAGAAGGGTTCGGGATGCCCGTGCTCGAGGCCTTCGCGCTCGGCACTCCCGTTGTTCACTCCGACGCCGCAGCGCTCGTCGAGCTTGCCGCCGACGCGGGAATCGCCGTCGAGCTGGATGGCGAGGCCGACTACCCGCATCGGCTGGCCGCCGCGATCAACTCCGTGCTCTCAGACTCGGACCTCGCCCAGCGGCTGAGCTACTCGGGGGTGGACCGCGCAGGAATGTTTAGCTGGCGCAGCTCGGCCGAGAAAGTCTGGCAGCTGCACGCCGACCTGTAAGGCCTAGTTCTTCGAGGTGGTCTTGGCAATCACGAGCTGCTCGGCAACCACCTGGTGGATGTAGTCGAAGTCGGGCGCGTTCACGTCAATAAGCGGCGGCACAATCTCCAGCTTGTCCACGCTGGGGTAGGCGCGTGACTTACCCGCGAGCTCGACGAAGAATCCGAGCATCGACTGCGGGATGTCTGTGCTGACGACCTTGGTACCGGCTTTTGCCACCGACTCGAACTTGGTGAGGAGGTTGGCGGGATCGAACTGCTGGAGGATTGCCTCCTCCACCTGATGCTGGCGCTGCATTCGGTCGTAGTCGTTTGACCCCGCACGGATGCGGGCATACCAGAGCGCGGTGAAGCCGTCCATGTGCTGCGCACCGGCTTCGATGTATGGGGTTCCGGGGGGCGCGTTACCGTTGTCGTCGAGCGCTTCGGGCTCGGCGATCGGGTATCGCCCCATCGAATCGATAACGACGCCACCAAGAGCGTCGATGAGGTCGCTGAAACCCTGCATGTCTATCAGCACGTAGTACTGGATGGTGATGCCGAGGGTTCCTTCGACGGCATCCTTCATCGCCTCAATGCCCGGCTGGCTGCCGTCAGCAATCGCTTTCGGGTAAAGGTCGGGGGTCACCTGTTCGACCTCGGTGTAAATCGAGTTGATGAGACAGACGTCGACCTGGCAGCCGTCGGCGCCATACCCATTTGGGTACTCGGCGGCCATAGGCGATCCGGCGACGAATGGCACATTTTCGAGATTGCGCGGCACACCAATGATCGTCGCCTTGCCCGTCGCCGCCTCGACGCTCACGACAGAGATGCTGTCGGGCCGCATGCCGTCACGGTCGGGGCCGGCGTCACCGCCCAGCAACATGATGTTGTAGCGGCCGTTGACCGGATCAGCTATCTTGCCGCCCGAGAACACGTCAGACACTGTCGATCGCGTCGTACCCGCAATCATTACTGCGTAGGCACCCACACCGCCCACCAGCACCAGGGACAGCGCGGTGAGCCCCGCGACCAGGCCACGCGCCGCCGGTGCCAGCCGAACGAGGCGCACCAGCCGCAGCGTGTCGACCATGAGCACGATCCACAATGCCGCGTAGAACACAATCGCGGCCTGCACTATCCAGAGCACGAAGGAGTTGGTGCCAACGGTGACGAAAGTCGAGTAGGCGAGGAAATAGACGAGGGCAGCAATTATTGCGAGCGCCCAGAGCACGAACGTTGACCCCACGGCGAACCGGCCGAACCTGCGGTTGCCCGCCAACATCTGCGCGGTGCCGGGGATCAGGATGCCGAGAATTACCAGCACCCACGCCCGGCGGGTCATGACCTTCGCCGACTTAACGTCCGGATAGCGAACCGGCTGCGCGGCTGTCACAGCGACCGGTTCAGCGCGGCGTTCTTCTCGTCCACGAGAGCCTCGAGACCGTGGGCGAACGCGGCGAGTTTTGCCGTGAGTTCGGCATCCCCCGAGCCGATTATGCGGGCGGCGAGGATGCCCGCATTGCGCGCTCCGCCGATCGAGACCGTCGCGACCGGGATGCCCGCGGGCATCTGCACGATCGACAGCAGCGAGTCGAGTCCGTCGAGCTTAGCCAGCGGCACCGGAACACCGACGACCGGCAGCGTTGTCACGGCGGCGAGCATGCCCGGCAGGTGGGCCGCTCCGCCCGCTCCGGCAATAATCACCCGGATGCCGCGTGCCGAAGCCCCCTTGCCGAACGCGATCATCTTCTCCGCGCTCCGGTGGGCAGACACAACCTGCACCTCGTGCGCGATGCCGAACTCGCTCAAGGCCGCGGCGGCATCGGACATCACGCTCCAGTCGGAGTCGGAGCCCATCACGACGGACACGATGGGCGCGCCGGAAGCCGAGGAATCAGTCACGGGTCAAGAGTAGGCGGCGAGGCTGGCCAAAGCCCGACAGCACGCCGAACGATCAGCCCTGGAAATGGGCCGCGGCGGCTCGCGCGCGAAAGACCGTGTCGTCGAGATCGTCCCCGACCGCCGTGACGTGGCCCACTTTGCGTCCCGGCCTGGGTTCTTTGCCGTAGAAGTGCAGTTTCGCGCCCGGCTGGTCGGCGAGCGCCACCCCGTAACGGTCTTGGTCGGTGCCGCCCAGCACATTGATCATGACGCTCCACGGCTCACGCACCCCGGTCGGCCCGAGCGGCAGGTCGAGCACCGCGCGCAGGTGCTGCTCGAACTGGCTGGTGTGCGAACCATCGATGCTCCAGTGGCCGCTGTTGTGGGGTCGCATCGCCAGCTCGTTTACGAGAAGACGGTCATCAGTCGTCTCGAATAGTTCGACGGCGAGGACGCCGGTGACCCCGAGGTTCTCGGCGATGGAGGAGGCAATGTCGGCCGCGACATCCGCGAGTCTGGTAGTCGTGCCGGGTGCCGGTGCGATGACCTCTGAGCAGACGCCGTCGGCCTGGATCGATTCGACGAGCGGCCAGAGAATGATCTCGCCGGAAGGACGACGGGCAAGTTGCTGCGCGAGTTCGCGGCGAAAGTCGACAAGCTCTTCGGCGAGAAGTGCCTGCCCTGCCGCAAACCAGTCGGCTACCTCGGCCGCGTCGGAGACTACCCGCACGCCCTTGCCGTCGTAGCCACCGCGGGGCGTTTTCACGACGCAGCGACCGCCATTGCGCGCGAGGAACGCGTCGAGTTCGGCTATTGATGAGACGGCAGCCCACTCGGGCACCGGCAGCCCGAGTTCGGCGAGGCGGGCACGCATGAGCAGTTTGTCTTGCGCAAAAAGCAGCGCATCGGGGCCTGGATGCACGGCGATGCCGTGAGCGACGAGCGCCCGCAGCACCTCCTGCGGCACGTGTTCGTGATCGAAAGTGACGACATCGACTCCAGCGGCGAAGTCGAGCACAGTCTGCACGTCGCGGTAATCACCGACGGATGTCGCGGCCAGCGCTGCCGAACTGCCCGCCGTCTCGGCCAGCACTCGAAGTTCGATGCCGAGTTCTACCGCGGGCGGGATCATCATGCGGGCAAGCTGGCCGCCGCCGACCACTCCGACGATCGGTGACATGAGAAACTCCTCAGCTAGTGGACGGGCGAAGTCCAGCGAACCACCAGACACAGCGCAGGCCCAACAAATAGAATTCGAAGCGTTCGACCCATTCTCGCCGACACTATTCTCACTGACCGAGGCGGGATCTGACGACCGGAGTCACAATGCGCGCCCTCCTCTCCCAACTCGCGCGATTCGGCACGGTGGGCTTGGTCGGATTCGTCGTCGATGTTGGCGTCTTTAACCTGTTGCGAGCGACGCTACTGGATTCGGAGTCGGTGCACGAAGGGCCACTCCTCGCGAAATTCATCTCCACGTGCCTCGCAATTGCGGTCAACTATGTCGGCAACCGCTACTGGACTTTCGGCGCAACCAAAAGATCGCAGGTAGTCCGCGAAGGTGTCGAGTTCGTTCTCGTAAGCCTCGGCGGGATGCTCATCACCCTCGCCTGCCTCTGGATCTCGCACTACCTGCTCGGCTACACCTCACAACTCGCCGACAACATCTCTGGCAATGTCATCGGGCTCGGGCTCGGAACCCTCTTCCGGTTCGCCTTCTACCGCTATTGGGTATTCCACCCCAACCGCGAGATGCCGCTACGGCCGGCCGAGGGCGCGGTAAGTCCAGCCGGCGGCACGCCAGGTGTCGGCGTCAAGGCAGTTGCGGCCGTCGACGATAGCCCGGTTGCCGACCACCGCGCCGAGCGCCTCGGGGTCTAGCGCGCGGTAGTCGCCCCATTCGGTCAGAAGCAGTACGGCGTCTGCGTCGATGGCTGCCTCGGCCGCAGTTGCGACGTAGTGAAGCGCCGGTCGCAACCGCCGAGACGTCTCGATAGCCTGCGGATCTGTCGCTCGCACGACTGCGCCGAGTTCTGCGAGGCGTGCAGCAACATCCAATGCTGGTGAATCGCGCACGTCATCTGAATCTGGCTTGAAGGCCAGGCCCAGCACGGCGATCCGTTTGCCCTCGACGCTTCCGCCACACACCTCCCTGGCGAGGTCGACCATTCGCTCCCGCCGGCGCAGGTTTATCGAGTCGACCTCACGCAGGAACCCGAGAGCCTGATCGACGCCGAGCTCCTCCGCCCGTGCCATGAACGCACGGATGTCCTTCGGCAGGCATCCGCCACCGAAGCCGAGGCCAGCGTTCAGGAAGCGACGGCCGATCCGGGCGTCGTGGCCGATCGCGTCCGCGAGCTGGGTGACGTCTGCTCCCGTGACCTCGGCGACCTCCGCCATCGCGTTGATGAATGAGATCTTCGTCGCGAGGAACGCATTCGCTGCGACCTTCACGAGTTCTGCGGTTGCGAAGTCGGTGACCACCCGAGGCGTCGCCGCCGCTATTGCTGTCGCGTAGACCGCATCCAGCGCATCAACGGATTCCTTGTCGCCCGGCCGCACGCCGTACACGAGCCGGTCGGGAGCCAGGGTGTCTTTGACGGCGAATCCTTCGCGGAGAAACTCGGGATTCCAGGCGAGCCGAGCACCGGACTGCTCGACAAGGTCGGCGAGCCGGGCTGCAGTGCCGACGGGAACCGTGGACTTGCCGACCACGAGGTCGCCGGGCGCCAGCTGCGGCAGGAGTGCCTCGAACGCGGCATCCACCCAGCTCAGGTCGGCGGCATAGCTGTCTTTCTGCTGCGGGGTTCCCACCGCCACGAAATGAACAGCGGCCCCGCCCGCGGCGGCGATGTCGGTGGTGAATCGCAGGCGCCCGCTGGCAATTGAGGATTCCAGCAACTCAGGAAGGCCAGGTTCGTAGAACGGGGGGCGACCTGCGGCCAGGGCTGCAATCTTTGATTCGTCGATGTCAATGCCGATGACATCGTGGCCGAGTTCGGCCATACAGGCTGCGTGCACGGCACCGAGGTAGCCACATCCGATCACGGAGATTTTCACGCGTGCACCCTATCTGACGCAGGTGGCCTATTAGTGGCGCTCTCCATCAGGTCGTGCAGCGCGGCCTGGACGAGGTCGGCGGACGGGACATCCCGCAGCACCACCGGGTGATCGAGGCCGGTGTTCACCAGCACGTCTCCGCTGCCGAACACGCTCTGCAACGCCGTCTTGCGCACTGTCACGTCGTGGCCACGGCTGTGCAGTAGTTCCTGTCGAAGCCGCACGAAAATGCCGCTGCGCAGCACGATGCGCCGGGTGGTGATCGTGTAATTGCGGGCCAGCCAGCCGCAGAGCGGAAACAGCCAACCTGCGACAACGACGATTCCGGCGGCCCCGAGCGCGGCGATTACCTGCCAGCTCTCGGTTAGCCTGCCGCTGAAGAATCCGAGTGCGCCCGCAATCACGACAAGCAGCAGCGTCGGCCAGAACAACGCCCGCGCATGTGGGCGCAGGCGGGCGACGACGACCTCCCGCGAGTGATCGTCAGTCGACATGGGTCATTCATACCTCAGGTGTGTCACGTCGCCCGCCGCAACGCACTGCGCGGCGCCGACGGCCGGGATTACGACCAGACGCCCCAGATTGTCGATTGACTCCGCGGTGCCGACGAGGGTGGTGCCATCCGGCAACTCGACGCGAACTCGACGTCCGATGCTTCCACACGCACGGGTTACATCGCCCCTGAGACCGGATTCCGCGGCATCCGCCCTCGAATTCGAGAACGCGTCGTAGAGCTCCCGCAGATGCTGCAGGTAGGCGCTGAGTGCCCGGTCAACAATCTCTTCGGGTGCGACGCCCATAAGGGTGAGTGAGGTCGCGGTGCCAACCGGCAGTTGCGCCTCGGTCATCGTCAAATTGAGGCCGGCACCCACCACCACCGACTCGCCTTTTGGCAATAGCTCGGCGAGGATGCCCGAGACCTTCAGCCCATCGATGAGCACGTCGTTGGGCCACTTGAGGGTGACATCGTGGCTGGGCGCGAGAGTGCTGACCGCGCGCGCCATGGCGAGCCCCGCCAGCAGCGGCAGCCAACCGAGGCGATCGATCGGCATGACCTGACGAGGTGCGAACAGCACCGAAATGGCCAGCGTTGTTCCCGGCGGGGCGACCCAGCTGCGCCCGAGGCGCCCTTTTCCTGCGATCTGGTTCTCGGTCACCAGAACCGAGAAATCCGGCAGCGGGCCCGCGGATGCCCTGGCGACGAGTTCGGCGTTGGTCGAGCCGATCTCCGAAATCACGTCAAGGTGCTGGGCAACCGCGCGGCTCAGGGGAAGGTGCATCCCCACAGGGTACAGAGCCGCGCCGAGGCATCGCGTAGGCGCATTCTCTGGCTTTCGCCATGACGCCAGCGCTGACGTGAAGCTCGGACGCCAGTTCTTTGTACATTTCGCCAACACCACGGGCAAGATGATGGTCGGTAAAGTGACAAGGTGACCGACGAGACCCCCAAGCCCGACCTGTACACCACTGCCGGCCGCATCGCCGACCTCAAGGTCAGGTACCACGAAGCCGTGACGGCCAGTGGTGAGGCTGCAATCGAGAAGCAGCACGCCAAGGGCAAGAAGACCGCCCGCGAACGAATTGAAGCGCTGCTCGATCACGGCTCCTTCGTCGAGCTCGACGAGTTCGTACGGCACCGCACCCACGCCTTTGGCATGGAGAAGAACCGCCCGTATGGCGACGCCGTTGTTACCGGCCTTGGCACGATCCACGGCCGTCAGGTTGCGATCTATTCGCAGGACTTCACGATCTTCGGCGGTTCGCTCGGCGAGGTCGCCGGCGAGAAGATCATCAAGGTCATGGATCACGCACTCAAGACCGGCGTGCCAATCATCGGCATGCTCGACTCGGGCGGCGCCCGCATCCAGGAGGGCGTTGTCGCGCTCGGCAAGTACGGCGAGATCTTCCGCCGCAATACCCAGGCGTCCGGCGTCATCCCCCAGATTTCGATAATCATGGGCCCGGCCGCGGGCGGCGCCGTGTACTCCCCTGCGCTCACCGACTTCGTGATCATGGTCGACAAGACGAGCCAGATGTTCGTGACCGGCCCCGACGTCATCAAGACAGTCACGGGTGAAGACGTCGGAATGGAAGAGCTCGGCGGCGCGCTCACCCACAACAAGGTCTCGGGTGTCGCGCACTACCTCGCCAGCGACGAGGATGACGCGCTCGACTACGCCCGCACCCTGATCGGGTTCCTCCCCGACAACAACCTCGCCGAACTGCCGGTCTACGAGAGCGACGTCGAGCTCGAGATCACCGACGAAGATCGCAAGCTCAACACAATCGTGCCCGACAGCCCAAACCAGCCCTACGACGTCACGACGATCATCAAGCACATCGTCGACAACGGTGACTTCCTGGAGACGCAGCCCCTGTTCGCGCCAAACATCGTCGTGGGCTTCGGTCGGGTTGAGGGTCGCAGCGTCGGCATCGTCGCCAACCAGCCGCAGGCGATGGCGGGCACCCTCAACATCGAGGCGGGCGAGAAAGCGGCGCGCTTCGTGCGGTTCTGTGACGCATTTAGCATTCCGATCCTGACGCTTGTCGACGTGCCCGGCTACCTGCCCGGCACCGACCAGGAATGGACGGGCGTCATCCGCCGCGGCGCGAAACTGCTCTATGCCTACGCAGAGGCGACGGTGCCGCTGGTCACCGTCATCACCCGCAAGGCCTACGGCGGCGCATACATCGTCATGGGCTCCAAGCAACTCGGCGCAGACCTCAACTACGCCTGGCCGACAGCCGAGATAGCAGTCATGGGTGGGCAGGGCGCCGTCAATATCCTCTACCGCGGCGAGATCAAGACGGCCGAGGAGGCTGGCGAGGATGTCGCGGCGGTGCGCACCCGCCTCGCCAACGAGTACACCTACAACGTGGCATCCCCGTTCCTTGCCGCCGAGCGTGGCGAACTGGACGGTGTTATCGAACCGGCCGCCACCCGCGTGGCTGTCATCAAGGCGCTGCGAGCCCTGCGCACGAAGCGGGCGAGCTTGCCTCCCAAGAAGCACGGGAACATCCCCCTGTGACCGAGAATGTCGCAGCGGTGCCCGACCTGCGCGTCGTTTCCACCGGTGCTACCGACGAGGATGTCGCAGCGGTGACGGCCGTGGTGCGCGGCGCTCTTGTGGAAATCGCGGCGGGGATCGAACTGGAGGCGGGGATAACCCAGACAGCGTGGCAGCGGAGCCAGCGAGCCATTCGCGGCACGATCGCCACCGGTCCTGGCGTTTGGCGCGGATTCTCGGGCTAACAGACGGGCCTTCGTGCCCCAGCTGCTTGACGCTTAGGCCTGATGTACCCCTAGCCTTCTGTGCGCTGGCGCACAGTCCCCGCCTGAACACTAGTGCGAAGGGCGCACGGGCTTAGGCGGGTGTCCCCCAAAGTGACGACTGTGCTGGCGTCTGTTTGACGGCACACTTGTAACTGCTAGGTGCACCTCTCACGAGTTGCACCACCAGTTCATTGGCCGACTAGGGTAAGCGGGCCAATGATTTGGGGGCGGGTCAGGGCGATATTCGGGTTATCTCCCTGACCCGGGTCTTAGCGAAGGGCCGGAGCTGGGCATTGCCCCTCCGGCTCTTTCGTCGTCCGGGGCCATTTCGTCGTCAGGGGCCATTCGTTCGTCGTCCGGGGCCATTCGTCGTCCGGGGCCGAAGCTACGGGGTGACGGGCGTGCGCGGGATCTCCAGCCAGAGGTCGACTTCGTCGTCCTCCAGCGAGTCTTGCCCCAGCGCGACCGACTGGTGATCGGCAACGCTGAGAAGGCCCACGACGGTCACCGCGACATCCGAGCCCTCTGGCACTGTTCGAGCGATGACTTTATCGGCTTGCGTCTCGTGGATGGCCAGGGCAAGGCGGTTAAGCACCCGCTCAAGTTCATGGTCGGGGAGGTCGTCGATGCCGCCCTCGTCGAGCAAGGTCACAGTTGCCCCGCGGCGGCGGGCATTCATGACTTCCTCCCGCACCGCGTCGTTGAGAAGCTTGCGGCCCCGAATCTCGTCCCGGATCGCCCCTTCGAGGAAGACGCACTCCTGCCGCTGGGCGTCACTCAGCTGGCCGCCCACCTCTTGTATTTGCCTGAGCATGCTCAACGCCATGGCGCTGGTCTGGCCGAGTCGGAACTGCCGCTCGTATACGTGCGCCTCCTGTGCGGCCTGCCAATCGGTGGCCTCCCTCTCGGCGATGGTAAAACGCTGGGCGTCACGCGTCGCTTTGGTGAGCGCCGAGCCCAGGATGTGCGATACCGCTACCCAGGACGCACTGCCGACAATCCCGAGGCTGAACAATCCTGCCGGCCCGACGGGGCCCACTACCGCGATCGTGTGGATCACCAGGAAGGCAATTCCAAGCCAGGCAAAAGTATTGCGCCGCCGCGTCGAGGTGATTGTTAGCAGGGTGCCGCTTGCCGCCACGTACCAGCTCGCGTAGCCAGTTCCGCCCGGGCGCCCGAAGTCGAGCTCATTGGCAACGAGAAGAGTGATGACGACGACGACCGCGAAGTTGAAGGCGGCCATCCAAATCGGCATCTGGATCGGGCCCCACGGCAAGAGACTCACCACTGTCGCAACCGTGTAGATCGCCATGGCGACAAAAATTGGCGCCTGATGCCTTGGCTGGTCGAGCGTGTATGTGGCTAACACGAGGTGGTAGGCAGAGAAGAGCCCCGCCATGCCGACGATGAGATAGCGCGGAACACCGATATTCATCAGGAATGCTCCCGCGGCTCGGGTGAGGCGGAGACTCTGGCGGCCGTCGTTGGTGCGCCATGCGGCCAACGGATCGTGACGATCGTTCCAGCGCCCGGCGCCGTCTGGATGACCACCCGTCCGCCCGCGTTAGCAACTCGCTCGATGATGGAGACGCGCACACCGAGGCGCTCGCTCGGGATGTCTGCCACAGCGAACCCCGCGCCGTTGTCGCCGACAACAACCTCGACCCCGCCCTGGCTCACCCCGCGCACAGCGACCCAGCGCTCCACGCCCGACTCGCCAGCGTGCTGGAGGCTGTTGACCATCGATTGCACAGCAGCGGAATACACGGCCTCCGCCGCCTGGACGGGCATCGACCGCGTTCCCACGCCCTTGATCCTTATCTCGATAGGGCTGGCCAGGGATTTGGCTGCGCCGGAGATGCGTTCGGCGATCGCGCTGATTCTTACCGACGTCCCGTCGTCAGGCGAAACCAGGGCCGCCTCGCGCAGGTGCCCTATCGCGTTACCGGCCATTGTCGCTGCAAGTGCCTGCGCCTCCGGCGTGAAAGCTCGCGCCGCCGAAATCAGGGTGGTGAGCACGCTGTCATGAACTATCGAGTCGACCTGAACCCGCTCCACCTCCGTCGCGTGCTGACGCACAGCGTGGCTGTAACGATCGAGGGCGGTGGCTTGGGCGTTATCGACTGACGTGGCCGCCTGGCGGAGCATAGTGATGATGATCATGATCGCGCCGCCAAGGATAAACGCGTAGACGGCTTCCAGCGTTGCAAGCCCCAACGGTGCGCCACCCCCCTCGGGAGTGGCGCGGATCACCAGATAGATAGCGGGTGCCAGGAACACATAGATCGTCGCAATGACAGTCCGAAACGCAATCGTCGCCATTAGTGTCGCGATGGTGATGAGGTAATTAAGCCAGTGAATTCCGGGAAAGACTGTGGCGTTGGGAATGATCGCGAATGGCCAGCTCACCAACGCACAGAGGTAGATAATCGCGAAGATACCCTGCGATTGCTTTATCCACCGTTGAACCACAGACGACACCGCGACTACCACCAACATTCCGAAGATGGCGGGAACCACGATCCACAGCCACACCGGATAGGCCTCGTCAACCTGGCCAAGTAGCCAGGGAATCGCCTGCGCACCAAAAACAATGCCGAAACCGGCAACCGATCGAGAAAGTACCTTCTCGACCTGCCTGCGACTTATCGGGTTACGCGGACCCTTGATCTGCGGAACTGGAGAAACTGCGCTGGCCCTAGCGGCCATCTCCGCCGTCCGGATCAAGTCCGGGAAGGATGCCGTCTTCGACAGCACGGCGCAGCAAATCGACCTTTGTCGGCGCCGGTCGGCCGACCTCGACGTACTTCACGCGAATGCGGTCGAGATATTCGCGGGCCGTCGAATAGCCGATGCCCAATTGTTGGGCGGCCAGCTTGAGCGGCAAGCCGGAGGCGTAAAGGTGCAGGATCTCGCGCTCACGACGACCGAGCTGCGCCTTGGCGAAGTCGCCGTCGGCGTCGATCGCGGTCGCCCATTCGAGGTTGTTGAGCACTTCGCCACGCGCGACAGTTGCGGCCGCCGCGAGCACAGTTTTCGTCGCCGACGACTTCGGGATGACACCGGCAGCACCCGCGGCCAGCGCCTCGCGCACACTCGCCACGCGATCGGCGATGCTGTGCACGAGCACGGCAGATCCGGTCGCCTGCACACGCTTGACGTTGTCAGTCACCGTCGAACCGTCACCCAGTGACAGGTCGAGGACGACGACGTCGACCTCTCGCCCCGCGAGTTCTTTGACGAATTCGTCGACTGTCGCAGCAGCCAGGATGAACTGATATCCCTCGTCAATAAAAGCCGCTTTCAAGCCGAGCCTGACGGATTCGTGATCATCGACGACGGCGACCCGCACGTGCGATGCGCTCGTTGCGCTATCAGTCTCGCTCGCAGTTGCCTGGGCCATTCGTTTCCCATCTTCCCGTTGCTGTCACCATCGTAGTGCGAGGGTTGCCTTCCGGCAGTGGCAACATACCCTCGTCATTGGCGGCTTAGTGAGCCCACAGCTTCGACGTGATGGGTGTTCGGAAACAGGTCAAAAGCCCGTAGTCCGGTGAGCGCGTAACCCTGTTTAGCAAATAGGTCGACATCCCGGGCGAAGGCCACGGGATCGCATGCAACGTAGACGACCTGCGCGGGCCCGAGCGCTGCGAGGCTCTCGACTACCTCACGGCCCGCGCCGGAGCGCGGGGGGTCGAGCACGACAGTTGCGCGCGAAATGCGATCGCGTTCGGCTGGGCCTGCGGAGGCGGCGAGCTCTCGCACCCACCGTTCGACCCGGCCCGTCTCTGCCCGAGCTCCGAGCCACTCAGCAAGGTTGGTAGCAGCGAAGTCGGTGGCCGCGGGGTCGCTCTCCACAGTGGTGATCCGGGTGGCAGGGCCGAAGCGGTCGGCGACAGCGGCGGCGAGCAGGCCGACGCCGCCGAAGAGGTCGAGATTGGCAGCAAGGGGATCGAACCGCTCAGGGTCGATGGCATCCTGCACTGCGGCAGTCAGGGCGGATGCCGCACCGCGATGCACCTGCCAGAAACCACTGTCAGCGAGCCGGAACTCGCGCTCGCCCACGACCTCGGTGATCACTGAGGGCTTCTGCTTGCCGACGATCAGGCGCGCGCCGCCGGCCGATGACGCGAGCACGTCAACGTGCTCCTCGCCCACGAAGAACTGGTCCAGGGGTGCGGCGTGGGCAACGGCATCAGTCGCCAGCGGCAGGTCGGTGACCGGGATGACGCGGTGCGAGCGCGCGGCGAACGGGCCCAGCCGCCCGCTCTCGTCGACGTGCAGGCGCACGCGGGTGCGCCATCCGGTGCCGTTTCGCTCGTCATCACCGGGGAGCGCTTCGACGGCGACCTCGCTCGTGGTGCCTGCCATGCGCTGGAGGGCGTCGGCCAGCACCTGCCTCTTCAACTCGCGCTGGTGCGCAAGCTCGATGTGCCCGAACTCGGCGCCACCGGCTCGATCCCGCGGATCGCGTTCGATCGAGGCCGCCGACCAGACGTGCTCGCGGCGGTGCGGGCTGGGCTCGATGACGGCGAGTGTCTCTGCCCGCCAGAACGACTTCTTCGAGTCTTCGGTGATCCGGGCCAGCACCCGCTCGCCGGGAATTGCGTCGCTCACGAAAACCACACGGCCCTCGTGGCGCGCCACCGAGACACCCCCGTGGGCGATGTTGGTAACGTCGAGCTCTAGTTCACCCACACAACGAGCATAGGAGCCCCGTGCGCCTCTACCTCGCTTCGACGTCGCCGGCACGGCTTGCGACCCTGCGCGCGGCGGGGGTGGAACCAGTGTTGCTCTCTCCGGGCGTCGACGAGGAAGCAGTCGCTGCTGCCGCCGCACCGCTCACCGGCCCCGCCCTTGTCGCGCTGCTCGCGCAGGCGAAGGCCGAGGCGGTGACCGGCACTCTCGTCGATGGATTACCCATCGACGGGTTCATCCTCGGCGGCGATTCGGCGTTCGAACTCGACGGAGTGCTCTTCGGCAAGCCCCACCATCCGGAGGTAGCCCGCGAGCGTTGGCTCGCGCAGCGCGGGCGCACTGGCCTGCTGCACTCCGGGCACTGGCTCATCGATAATCGCGGCGGGGTGCGCGGCGGCGCGGTCGGCGGGGTATCGACGGCCAGCGTGAGCTTCGCCGATGTCAGCAACGACGAGATCGATGCGTATGTTGCGACTGGAGAACCCTTGTCTGTCGCCGGTGCCTTCACGATCGACAGCCTGGGTTCAGCCTTCATCACTCGTGTCGACGGTGACCCGCACGCCGTGGTCGGGCTCTCGGTCTCACTGCTGCGGGAGCTGCTGCTGGAGTTCGGCGTGAGCTGGCCCAGCCTGTGGAATCGCCGATGAGGGTTTGTAGGAGCCCACAGCGCTGAGCAGGGGATTCTGTTTGCACCGCCCAAAGCAGTCCGGTCGGCGGGCAATAGGCTGGGGACACTATGGCTCGCATCACGAAGGTACTCATCGCCAATCGCGGGGAGATCGCCGTACGCGTGATCCGCGCAGCTAAAGACAGCGGCATCCTCTCCGTCGCCGTCTACGCTGACCAGGATCGGGATGCCCGTCACGTCAAGCTCGCCGATGAGGCGTATGCCCTCGACGGCACCACGAGCGCCGAGACCTACCTCGTGATTGACAAGCTGCTCTCGATCGCCAAACGTTCGGGGGCGAATGCCGTCCACCCCGGCTACGGCTTCTTGGCCGAGAATGCCGCGTTCGCCCAGGCCGTCATCGACGCTGGACTTATCTGGATCGGGCCATCCCCTGACGCGATCGAGAAGCTCGGCGACAAGGTCAGCGCTCGTCATATCGCCGAGAAGGTCGGCGCACCGCTCGCGCCCGGCACGCTCAACCCGGTCTCGGGTGCCGAAGAGGTGCTCGACTTCGTCGACGTGCACGGGCTCCCGGTCGCCATCAAGGCGGCCTTCGGCGGCGGCGGTCGGGGGCTCAAGGTCGCCCGCACTCGCGACGAGATCCCCGAGCTCTTCGAGTCGGCGACCCGCGAGGCGATCGCGGCTTTCGGTCGCGGCGAATGTTTTGTGGAGAAATACCTCGACGAGCCACGCCATGTCGAAACCCAGTGCCTCGCCGACAGTTTTGGAAACGTCGTGGTGATCTCCACCCGCGACTGCTCGCTGCAGCGCCGCCACCAGAAGCTCGTCGAGGAAGCGCCGGCACCATTCCTCACCGCAGAGCAGAGCGCGCTGCTCTACTCATCATCCAAAGCCATCCTGAAAGAGGTCGGCTATCTCGGGGCTGGCACCTGCGAGTTCCTCGTCGCAAAAGACGGCACGATCTCGTTCCTCGAGGTGAATACCCGCCTGCAGGTTGAGCATCCGGTTTCCGAAGAGGTCACCGGCATCGACCTCGTGCGAGAGCAGTTTCGCATCGCCGAGGGTGAGGAAATCGGTTATGACGACCCCACGCCGATCGGCCACTCCTTCGAGTTCCGCATCAACGGCGAAGACCCGGGCCGGGGCTTCCTGCCCTCCCCAGGGCCGGTCAACGCGCTGCGATTCCCGGGAGGCCCGGGCGTGCGCATCGACAGCGGCGTCACCACGGGGGACATCATCAGCGGGGCATTCGACTCACTGCTTGCCAAGCTCATCGTCACCGGGTCATCGCGTGAAGACGCGCTCGAGCGCTCACGCCGCGCTCTCGACGAGTTCGAGATCGCTGGGCTTCCCACCGTGCTGCCGTTCCACCGCAAGATCGTGCGCGACCCGGCGTTCACCGACAGCCCTTTCCGCATCTACACGCGCTGGATCGAGACCGACTTCGTCAACGACATCGAGCCGTGGAGCGGGTCGCTCCCCGACGGAAGTGCGCCGCCGGCCCGGCACAATGTTGTCGTCGAGGTGGATGGCAAGCGCGTCGAAGTGTCATTGCCGACCAAGCTCGTGCCGACCGCGGGCGGTACAGCAGCGCTGGCCACGGCTCCCAAGCGTCGGGCGTCGTCCGCGGTGAGCACCGTGACCGGTGACTCGGTCAAGGCGCCCATGCAGGCGACGGTGGTGAAGATCGCGGTCGAGGACGGCGACAAGGTGGTCAAGGGAGACCTCATCCTCGTGCTCGAGGCCATGAAGATGGAGCAGCCGCTGACCGCGCACAAAGACGGCACCATCAGCGGGCTCAACGCGAAGGTCGGCGGCACCGTGGCATCCGGGCACCTGCTGATGACGATCGGCGACTGAGCGTTCATCATTCAGGAAATGTGGGCTGGCGAAGCCGCTCACCCACCGATCTAGCCTGCTCTCGGCGCGAATTCCGGGGTGTTGATGGGCGATTGCAGGCCCGCAGTAGCACTACGCGCGTGCCTGGCCATCACCCTTCCTGAATAGTGAAGTGCTCCAGCGCGGCGAGTATTTTCCTTTCGCACCAGGCCCAGTCGCTGGTGACCTTGTTGTAGGTCAACCGCAGCACCGTGTAGCCGAGGGAGACAAGCTCAGCGTCTCGCCTCCGGTCGTTCTCGAACGCCGAAGAGTCGCTGTGGAATGCCTCGCCATCCACTTCGATGATCAAAGTTGTACCGCCGACCACCATGTCTACCCGCCCGACACTCGCAATCCGGACCTGCTGCGAGACCTCAACCCCGAGCTGCGCCAAACGTTGGCGAACCAGGGATTCGACTCCGGAGTCACTGCCCGGCCGGCTGTAGGCGAGCACCTCCCGTTCGCGCTCGGTCCGAGGATCGAACGAGGCGAGGATGTCGCGAAGCCGAAACCGGGTCCTTGCAACATCGAAACAGGCGACCGCCGTCTCGATATCGGACCACGCGATCATCTGCCGCAAGCAGGTCGGCAAGTCCACCCGCCAGCACTCTGGTCCAAGTTCGGGCACCGCGCCGTGCTCGATCCAATGCACGACCACGGGAACGCCAAGCGAGTCCACGACAACTTCGGTCGGCCCGCCGACGAACCTCGGTTCGCGCTTTACGCGAAGTCGTGAACTGTTGCGCCCGACGGACACGTGGATCCTGCGATCAAATCCAGCCCACAGGCCGTACGTGCTTGCCGCACTTGCCCCGGCGAGTAGGCCTCCGACTCGAGCCGCAGCCACCGCTTCACAAGAAGCGTCCCGAGTCGCGTATCGCGCCTGTCTCACCCGTCGCAGGTCACCACTTCGCACGGCACGGGTGAGGTCGAAGCCGCTGAATCCCCGGGCGAGGAGTTGCTGGCGGGTGGCAATATTTCCTAGAGCAGCGGTCGCGTCCGCCGGTGTGGGCATTCCGATACCGTTGCGGACTTTGGCAACGCGAAACGGCTGCAGCGGCATCCCGTCAGTTTCAGAATTCAGGAAGGCCTGTGCGGGGATCGGGCGCGAAGGCACCGAAACTGGCGGGAAGAGTGTCAACCCAGGGAAGAAGGCGCCAGTTGCGCCCTTCAGCGCGCCAAAAGGCACCGACATCAGCAGCGGGGCTAACCCACTTCCTGAATGATGAAGCTAGTTGACGATATGCATCGCGCGGGCGGCATCCGTGATGCTGCTGGTGAGCGAGGGGTAGACCGAGAAGGCCTTCGCGAGCTGGTCGACGGTGAGGCGGTGCTCCACGGCAAGCGCGATGCCGAGGATTAGCTCCGACGCGTGCGGGGCGACTACGACGCCGCCGATGACAGTCCCGGAGCCGGTGCGGGCGAACAGCTTCACGAAGCCATCTTTGATACCCATCATCTTCGCCCGCGGGTTCGAGGCCAACGGCAGCTTGTAGATGTCACCCTGGGCGATACCGTCTTCGATCTGCTTCTGCGACCAGCCGACAGTGGCAATCTCGGGCTGGGTGAAAATGTTTGAGGTGATGTTGCGCAGCTCGGTGGGGCTCACCGCGTCACCCATGGCGTGATACACGGCAGTGCGCCCCTGCATCGACGCGACGGATGCCAGCGGCAGGAAGTCTGAGCAGTCGCCGGCCGCATAGATGGACGGCATCGACGTGCGTGCCACCCGGTTCACCCGGATGTGGCCCGATTCCGTCAGTTGCACCCCGGCTTCGACGAGGCCGATGTTCTCCGTGTTGGGGAGGGATCCAACGGCCA
>JBDUDZ010000009.1:0-20329 GCA_040002635.1 Rhodoglobus sp. | reverse complement strand
GGTCCCCTGGCGGAAGGGCTGCACTGATTTTCATGAAAGCACAGGCAATGTCCACTCTCACCGAACCACCCGTAGCAACGCGACCCGCGTCTGCTCCGACGGCGTTCTCCGTCGGCCAACTCGTCGCGGCACTACCCGGTGCGATTCGCAAACTTGACCCGCGACTCATGTGGCGCAACCCCGTCATGTTTGTTGTCGAGGTCGGCGCCGCGCTCACCACGACGATCGCGATCGGCCTGCCGCTGCTCGGTCAGGTCGACATCGCACCGACTTTCACGGCCGGGATCGCCGCCTGGCTGTGGATCACTGTCATCTTCGCCAACCTCGCAGAGTCGGTGGCTGAGGGCCGCGGCAAGGCCCAGGCTGCCAGCCTTCGCCAGACCCGTACCTCGACGATCGCCCATCGCGTCGGCAGTGCTGAACCCTCAACTCACTCTGAAGACGTGTCGTCAGCAGACCTCGTGCTCGGTGACTACGTCGAGGTCACGGCCGGCGAGGTGATTCCGGGCGATGGCGACATCGTGTGGGGCATCGCCTCCGTTGACGAGTCGGCGATCACCGGCGAATCGGCCCCCGTTATCCGAGAGCATGGTGGCGACCGCAGCGCCGTCACCGGCGGCACCCGCGTGCTGAGCGACAAGATCGTGGTGAAAATCACCTCGAAGCCGGGCGAGACCTTCGTCGACCGGATGATCCGCCTTGTTGAGGGTGCATCCCGCCAGAAAACTCCGAACGAGATCGCTCTCAACATCCTGCTCGCGACCCTCTCGATTGTGTTCCTGGTCGTTGTGCTGACACTCAACCCTGCGGCAAGCTACGCCGGCGGAACAGTGAGTATCAGCGTTCTCGTCGCGTTGCTTGTTTGCCTGATCCCCACCACCATCGGTGCGCTGCTCAGCGCGATCGGCATCGCGGGAATGGATCGGCTCGTGCAGCGCAATGTGCTCGCGATGTCGGGCCGGGCAGTTGAGGCGGCAGGAGACGTAACCACTCTCCTGCTCGACAAAACGGGAACAATCACCTACGGCAACCGACAGGCCAGCGAGTTTCTGCCCGTCAAGGGTGTCACTGTCGACGAGCTGCGGGATGCCGCACGGCTCGCCTCCCTCGCCGATCCGACACCCGAGGGCACCTCCGTCGTGGTACTCGCCGGCGGACCGGTCGACCTCCCCAAGGGCGCCGAGATCGTGCCCTTCACCGCACAGACGCGGATGAGCGGGCTCGACTTCACCGACGGATCGTTCGTGCGTAAGGGTGCGGGCTCGATGGTTGCCGAGTGGGTCGGTTCAACCCCGAAAGACCTCGACGCGATAGTGACCGAGGTCTCGCAATCAGGCGGAACGCCCCTGGTTGTCGCCACCCGTTCGGCCACCGGGGTGTCACGGGTACTTGGTGTCATTCATCTCAAGGACGTCGTGAAGGATGGGCTGCGTGAGCGCTTCGCCGAGCTGCGAGCGATGGGCATCCGCACGGTCATGATCACGGGCGACAACCCGCTCACCGCGAAAGCGATCGCGGCTGAGGCTGGCGTCGATGACTTCCTCGCCGAGGCAACCCCCGAAGACAAGATGGAGCTCATCAAGCGCGAGCAGGCCGGCGGCAACCTCGTCGCGATGACCGGTGACGGCACCAATGACGCCCCCGCACTCGCCCAGGCTGACGTCGGCGTGGCGATGAACACGGGTACGTCGGCGGCAAAGGAGGCCGGCAACATGGTCGACCTCGACTCCGACCCGACCAAGCTCATCGACATCGTGCGCATCGGCAAGCAGCTACTCATCACCCGCGGCTCATTGACGACCTTCTCGATCGCCAACGACGTCGCCAAGTACTTCGCCATCATCCCGGCGATGTTCGCTGCAGTGTTCCCTGGCCTGGCCGTTCTCAACGTGATGGGGCTGCATTCGCCGGCCTCCGCGATCCTGAGCGCAATCATCTTCAACGCGTTGGTGATCGTGTTCCTCATCCCACTCGCACTGCGCGGCGTCGCGTACCGCCCGCTTTCGGCCAGCCGCCTGCTCAGCCGCAACCTGCTGATCTACGGGCTCGGCGGTCTCGTCGCTCCCTTCATCGGTATCAAGCTCATTGACCTAGTCGTGAGCCTCCTCCCCGGTTTCTAGACACCTCCCACCAGAAAGACACGACAATGACACTCCGCCAGACCTGGACTGCGGTGCGCGCACTGCTCATCCTCACGGTGGTTCTCGGCATCGGCTACCCGCTGCTGGTGACGGGCATCGGCCAGCTCGCCTTCAACTCCCAGTCAAATGGGTCGCTCGCACGGGTCGACGGCACTGTGGTCGGCTCCAGCCTTATCGGCCAGACATTCGCCGACAAAGACGGCAACGCGCTGCCCGAATGGTTCCAGTCGCGCCCCTCCGCCGCCGGCAACGGCTACGACGGCGGCGCATCCAGCGGCTCCAACTACGGGCCCGAGAACCCCGACCTGATCAAGGCCATCGGCGACCGCCAGGCGGCGATCGAGAAAGACGACGGCGTGAGCGTCGGCCAGATCCCCGCCGACGCGGTCACCGCCTCCGCCTCCGGCCTCGACCCGCACATCAGCCCCGCCTATGCGCGACTGCAGGTCGCACGGGTCGCGCAGGCGCGCGGCATCGCCGAGGAGAAGGTGAGCGCGCTCGTCGAATCGATGATCCAGCAACGCGACCTCGGCTACCTCGGCGACCCGACAGTAAACGTGCTGCAACTGAACATCGCCCTGGCGAAGCTGGGATGATGAGCGCATGACGACGAGGGGACGGCTCCGGGTGATGCTCGGGGCCGCTCCCGGCGTCGGTAAAACCTTCGCGATGCTTGAGGAGGGGCGCCGACTTCGGGAAGCGGGCCAGGATGTGATCATCGCCGTCGTGGAAACCCACGGCCGGGCTGCAACCTCGGCGCTCGTCGACGGTTTGCCCGTGCTGCCTCGCCGTTCCGTTGAGCATCGCGGCGTGTGGCTCGACGAGATGGATCTCGCGGCGGTCCTCGCGCGCAAACCGACGATCGCCCTCGTCGACGAACTTGCCCACACGAACGCGCCGGGTTCCGAGCACGACAAGCGCTGGCAAGACGTAGACGCCATCCTCGATGCCGGCATCGACGTGATCTCGACAGTGAACATCCAGCACATCGAATCGCTCAATGACGTGGTGCGCCAGATCACCGGCGTCGTGCAGCGGGAAACTATCCCGGATGCCGTGCTGCGCGGCGCCGACCAGGTCGAGCTCGTCGACCTCGCACCCCAGTCGCTGCGCGATCGCCTCTCCGCCGGTGTTGTCTATCCAGCCGCCAGGGTGGATGCCGCGCTCAGCAACTATTTCCGGCTCGGCAACCTGACCGCCCTGCGCGAACTCGCACTCTTGTGGCTCGCAGACGAGGTGGATTCCGCCCTGCGCAAGTACCGCGCCGAAAAGGGCATAGCAAATGCCTGGAACGCACGAGAGCGCGTGGTTGTCGCCCTCACCGGCGGAAAGGAAGGCGAAACCCTGCTGCGCCGCGGTGCGCGAATCGCCAGCCGCTCCAGCGGCGGCGAGCTGTTCGCCGTGCACGTGACAACTTCTGACGGCCTCGCCGAGGCGAACCCCGGCATCCTCGCCGCCCAGAAGGCGCTCGTCGAGACTCTTGGCGGCAGCTATCACGAGGTGGTCGGCGAGCAGATCCCGCGTGCGCTTGTGGAGTTCGCCCGAAGCGTTGATGCAACGCAGCTCGTGATCGGAGTGAGCCGGCGTGGAACCCTCGCGCGACTGCTCACCGGTGCCGGCACGTCGGCGACCGTCATCCGCGAATCAGGCGATATCGATGTTCACGTTGTTACGCATTCCGAAGCGGGATCCCGCCGCCTTCCCACACTCGGGGGTGCGCTCTCGGTGCGACGCCGAGTGCTCGGTTTCGTCTTGACGCTAGCCGGCCTGCCGTTGCTCACCTGGCCGCTCAGCAGGTTCCGCAGCCCGGATTCAATCACGAGCGATGTGCTCGCCTTCCAGCTGTTCGTCGTGATCGTGGCACTTGTGGGCGGCATCTGGCCGGCGCTCGTCGCCGCGGTCGGTGCCGGCCTCCTGCTCGACTACTTCTTTGTCGATCCGTTGTACACGATTACCATCGCCGAACCGCTGCATCTCCTGGCCCTCGTCATCTTCGTGATCGTCGCAGTTCTCGTGAGCATCGTGGTCGACCAGTCGTCGAAGCGTTCCCGCGTCGCGTCACGGGCGGCCGCTGAGTCAGAAACCCTGGCCACGATTGCTGGCGGCGTGCTCAGCGGGCAGGATGCGCTGGAAGCCCTCATCTCCCGACTGCGCGAGGCGTTCGGCATGCAGAGCGTGGCTCTGCTCGACAACGGCATCGTGCTGTACAGCGCCACTTCTGATGGCGCCGGATCCCTCAGCACGCGGCCTGACAGCGCAGCCGAGATCGTGACAACCTTCCCGATCGGTGACCACGCGACCCTGCACCTGCGGGGGCATGAACTTCCGGCATCGGATCGCCGAATCCTCGGCGCCTTCCTTTCCCAAATTGAGTCGGCTTTGCAACGGCGCGAGCTGGCATCCGAGGCGGAGTCAATGCGGCCGGTCGCGGAGGCCGACAGGTTACGCACCGCGCTGCTTGCCGCCGTAGGCCACGATTTGCGCAGGCCACTCGCGGCAGCAACGGCGGCGGTTACCTCGCTGCGTTCGGCCGAGGTGAAGTTGAGCGCCGCAGACAAAGCAGAGCTACTCGAGACTGCAGAGGTCAGCCTCGACTCCCTTGCGTCGCTCGTGACGAAGCTGCTGGATGCCAGCAGGCTGCAAGCAGGCGTGCTCGGCGTTTCTCTGGGCCCTGTCGCCCTCGACGAGGTTGTAATCGGGGCTCTCGACGAACTCGGGCTCGCACCGGGCGAAGTGCAGCTTGAGCTCACCGCGGGGCTGCGGCCGGTCAAGGCAGACGTGGTGCTACTGCAGCGGGCGGTCGTTAACCTGCTCGCCAATGCACTTCGATTCTCCCCCGCGGGGGCCGCGCCGATCATCGCGACGAGTGAATTTGGCGACCGCAGCCAGCTGCGGGTAATCGACTCGGGACCGGGCATCCCGCCGGAGAGGCGCGAGGATGTATTTGTAGCATTCCAGCGGCTCGGCGACACCGATAATACGACGGGTGTGGGGCTGGGCCTCGCACTCTCGAAGGGGTTCGTAGAGGCGATGGGCGGCAGCCTGGAAGTCGAAGACACCCCCGGCGGGGGGCTGACGATGGTGGTCGAACTTGCCTCGGTGCCGAGCCTGCTCGCGGCGGATCAGTCGTGAAGATCCTTGTCGCTGACGACGATCCGCAGATGCTTCGCGCCCTGCGCATCACCCTCGGCGCCCGCGGATACGAGGTCGTCACGGCAAGCGACGGCAAAGCCGCCCTCGACGCCGCAATCAAGACTCGTCCCGACGTCATAGTCATCGACCTCGGGATGCCCGGGCTCACCGGCATCGAGGTTATCGAGGCAATCCGCGGCTGGAGCCAGGTGCCCGTGCTCGTCGTGTCGGGCCGCAGCGAGAGCTGGGACAAGGTCGAAGCGCTCGACGCGGGAGCCGACGACTACGTGACAAAGCCGTTCTCGGCAGACGAGTTGCTCGCCCGCATCAGGGCCATGTCACGCCGAACTCCCGCCCCTACCGACGACCCGGTGGTCACGTTCGGCGACGTCATGGTGGATCTCGCGGCGCGCACAGTGACTCTCGCTGGGGCATCCGTGCGGCTCACCCCGACCGAGTGGCGCTTGCTCGAGGTGCTGTTGCGCAACCATGACCGGCTGGTGACACGCGAGACGCTGCTGACCGAAGTGTGGGGTCCGCAGTACACGACAGACACCGGATACCTCCGCCTCTACCTATCGCAGCTGCGCAAGAAACTCGAACCCGAGCCGTCCACGCCTCGGTACCTCGTGACCGAGGCCGGGATGGGCTACCGCTTCGTGAGCGGAAGCTAGTCCGGGCGCTTCCCTGAGAACACACTCAGGTTGGGAGCGCCGCGTTCGCAGTCTCCCCTCATCCGGGCATTAGACACTGGGCAGGTGGCACTCGTAACTCCGGAGGCACCGCCCCGCGCGGGTGGTCGGATCCGAGCGCTTTCGATGCCGCGTGCCGCCGGGCTGGTGGGCCTGGCGGCCGGGGTCTCCTCGGCTACCCTCTCGTGGACCCCGTCGTACTGGGGTGACGAAGCGGCGAGCGTCATGTCGGCCCAACGTTCGGTACCGTCACTGTTTCTCGCCCTCGGCCACATCGATGCGGTGCATGGCCTGTACTACCTGTTCCTGCACTTTTGGATTCGGCTCGTGGGGGTCTCGGAGTTCGCGGTGCGCTTCCCGAGCGCGGTGGGGGTCGCCGTCGCAGCAGTCGGCGTCGTGTTGCTCACCCGGCAGTTCAGCTCTCAGCGGGTAGCCATCATTGCCGGGCTGGCCTGTGCGGTGCTGCCCCGGTTCACCTACATGGGAATGGAGGCACGCTCCTACGCACTGTCGACAGCCATTGCGGTCTGGCTAACGGTGCTGCTGGTCGTGCTGGTGCGCACCGGATCTCGTCGTCGCCTCTTCTGGGCCGCCTATCTGGTGTTGGCCGCGATCGGCATCTGGCTGTTCCTCTACCTCGGCCTGCTCCTTATCGCGCACATGGCGTTCATACTGCTCGACCGACGAGCGCGCACAGTGCGCCGGCCGTGGGCGATAGCGACGGGAGGCGCACTGCTGCTCGCTGCGCCGATCACATTGTTTGCTGTGCAGCAACGACACCAGATCGCCTTCCTCGGAACCGACCATCCCCTGTCGGTGGGCGTCGTGCTCGTCGAACCTTGGTTTGGAAATGCGTTTCTCGCCGTGCTCGGCTGGGCACTGATGGCTCTCGCGGTCGCATTTGCTTTGCGGCACCGCCGTTACCCGGCGTCGCGGCTTGTGCTGCTGTCCACGGTCTGGTTGCTGGCACCCCTCCTGATCCTGGTGCTCGCCTCGGCGACGGTGTTGCCGATCTACACTGTGCGCTACCTTTCGTTCGCGACCCCGGCTGCCGCAATCCTCGTCGCGCTTGGCATCAACGCGCTTGGGCGACACTGGCTGCGCTGGGTGGCCATCGGCCTTGTCATAGCTCTTGCCATCCCGACCTGGATAGATCAGCGGGGTGAATTCGCCAAGGACGGCGGCTCTGACTGGCGCCTGATGTCCGAATACATCAAGAGCAAATCCAGCACGGGTGACGGCATCTACTTCGACCCCAGCACGAAACCCTCGCAACGCCCTCGCCTTGCACTGCACGTCTACCCGACCGACTTCACTAACGTGACCGATGTCGCAATCCAGACCCCCTTCACCAAGCGAACGACCTTGTGGGACAGCGCGGTCCCGCTTGCACAGTTGTACCCGCGGCTATCCGGCATCCATAAGCTCTGGGTGGTCGATCTGGCGGGAAGCCCCGAACAGACCTCCGGTGACCAGCGGCGAATTCTTGCCGGAGACGGCTTCCACCTCGCTGCAACAACGGCGCTCCATCGCTCGATCGTCTACGAATACACGAGGTGACAATGTCTGGGACGCTAATCGTTCTTCCCACCTACAACGAAGCGCTGAGCCTGGCGAAACTTGTGCCGCAACTGCGCGCGGCGGTTCCGGATGCGGCGATCCTGGTCGTCGACGACGATTCGCCCGATGGCACAGGTGCCGTGGCCGACGGCCTGCACGAAGCCGACGGTAACGTGCACGTGTTGCATCGCACAGGGCGGGGTGGGCTGGGTGCCGCCTATCGTGCGGGCTACGGCTGGGCGCTTGACCGCGGTTTCGAAACGCTCGTGCAGATGGATGCCGATGGCTCGCACCGCGCCGTCGATCTCCCTGGCCTTCTCGCCGCGGCCGAGTCTCATGACCTCGTAGTCGGATCCCGCTGGGTTCGTGGCGGCGCAGCTGTGCAGTGGCCGCTCAAGCGCATGCTGCTCTCGCGGGCGGGAAGCACCTACGCCCACGTCTTGCTGGGCTTGCCGTTCAAAGACATCACCGGCGGATACCGGGTGTTCAGCGCCCGCGCACTGCGCGCCATTGATGCGACGAACGTTGACAGCCGCGGTTATTGCTTTCAAATCGAAATGCTCATGCGTGCCAACGACGCGGGACTATCCATCGTCGAGGTGCCGATTACATTTGTTGATCGCGAGTTCGGCGAATCGAAGATGAGCGGCGGCATAGTGCGCGAAGCGCTCCAGGCGGTTACTCGGTGGGGTTGGCAGCGACTCTGGTCGCCGAATCCCGGATCGTTGCCAGCGGCAGTCGAACGCTAACCCGCAGGCCAGTTGACGCGGAGTCAAGCTCGACAGCGCCGTGCGCGGCCTCCACTGCCGCCTTGACGATCGACAACCCGAGTCCGGTTCCCTGATGCGACGAGCGCGCCGAGTCTTCGCGCGAAAATCGGTCAAAGGCACGGGAGAGAAACTCGTCACCGATGCCTGGACCGTCATCCGTGACGGTGAGTGTCACGGCATCCGCATCGCACGCAAGATCGATTGCTATCGCGCCGGAACCGTCAAGTGCCGCAACCGCATTCTTCACGAGATTGTCGACGAGCCTGCCAAAAGTCTCGATTCCCATCGCAACGACACCGTCAGATCTTGCCGGTGCGATCTCGTAGTCGATGGTGATGTGCGTGCTTGCCGCCGCGAAGCGCCCGCGATCCACGGAATCGGTCAGGGCCATGCCGAGATCGGCGACTGTGGCCGATCCACCGGGGGCCGCTTCGATGCGCGAGAGTTCGAGCAGGTCGGCGACCAGGGTGGCAAGGCGTTGGACGGCTGCATCGGCGGCACGCACTTCGTCGCGATTCTCGGCCGGAACCGCACGCTGCAGAAGCTCGAGCCGGGCCTGCAGAATCGCCAAAGGGGTGCGCAGCTCGTGGCTGGCGTCCGAGACGAGCTGCTTCTCTCGCGCAGCGGAGTCGTGCAGGCTCGAGATGAGGTTGTTGAGCGTGGTTGCGAGCTGACTGACCTCGTCACGCGCCTGGCCGACCGCCAGCAGATCGGCAGATCCAGACGTGACGAGCGAATCTGCGCTGCGCCGCAATTGCCCGACCGGTGCGAGTGCGGCCCCAGTAAGTAGCCATGAGACCAGGGCGAATAGCAGCGATAGGCCCGCGAGGCCCCAGGCCAGGTCGACGGTGAGACGGTCGAGAATCAACTGGTTCGTCGCCTCGCTGCGAACGGCGAGGATCGTCCAGGGGCCCTCACCAGTCTCAACTCGGGTTACCAATCCGCGGTAGCTGTGACCGGATATCGTGATGGTGCGCGGCCCGTCGGCACCCACTCGAAGTGTCGACACGAAGCTGGTAAGCCGGGCCGGCAGTGTCGAGAGTCTTATCGTTCCCTCGGCATCGATGAGGGCGAGCCGCTGGTCTTGCCCCACCTCGGGGATTCCAGCACCTAGATCTGCGCCCGCCCTCACGTATGGCGCCGAGTCGCTCTCCAGCAGTTCAAGAGTCGACCGATCGAGGATTCCGACGACCTGCGCGTCGACGATGATCGCCGTTCCCGTGAAAAAAATTATGGCGAGCAGGAATGACCCAATGGTGATGCGCGCCCGGATCGATAGCCGGTTGAGAATCACGCCGGTCTCGACTCGAGCTCGAATCCCACCCCGCGACGAGTGGCCAGCAGTACGCCGCTGTCGAGCGGTTCAAGCTTTCGGCGCAGGTAACTCATGTACTGGTCGACGACGTTGGCATCCCGGTTGTCGGTTGTGCCCCAGATCTCTTGGAGAATGTGCTCCCGCGTCACGACCTCATTTGCGTGCTGCGCCAGCAACCGCAGCAGGGCGAACTCCTTCGGGCTGAGCGACAACTTCGTAGAGCCGACCCTCACCAGGTGATCGCGGTTGTCGATAGTTAGGCGCCCGACCCGGGTGCGCTTGGCCGGGGCCAATACTTCGCGCCGTCGGATGGCTCGGAGCCGGGCGGCAAGCTCACTCAGCGTGAACGGCTTGACGAGATAGTCGTCGGCCCCCGCGTCCAGCCCTCGAACGCGATCCTCCACGGCATCCCGGGCGGTAAGCAGCAGGATCGGCAGGGCTGGGATCGCCGCTCGCAGGCGACGGCAGAGCTCGAGCCCCGACATGCCAGGCAGCATCACATCAAGCACGGCTAGAGCGAATTCGCCCTTTCCCGCGAGCACCAAAGCCTGGACACCGTCGGTGGCGAGTTCGACCTCGTAGCCCTCGTCGCCGAGTCCGCGGGAAAGCAGCCGCCCCATTTCGAGCTCGTCTTCGACGACCAGAATGCGACCAAGATTCTCGCTGGCCAGCTCCAATGAATCAGCTGCCATAGCTGGGCGTCGACAGCGCGAGGAAGAACGCGGCAATCGTGAAGACCGACATCACCACCGCGATCACACCGCACACGAGTCCGATTACCGCGTACACGAGCAGGTTTCGCGGTGTGCCCTGGGCGGCGAGGGCCCGTGCTTTGACCAGACCGAGAGCGGAAAAGACTATGGCCAGGGGCGCGAGCACGAAGAACAGGTTAAAGAACAGCGAGACCAGCCCCGTGATGAACCCGATCATCGCGTTGCGATTCACCGACACGTTGATCGACGTGCTCGACCCCACTTGGGGCGTCGCGTATGGCTGGGCATAGGGGTTGGGCCGCGGCGGAGCTGAACTGCCCGCGGAGTAGCCGGCCGGCGGCAGAGGAACGGCCGGCATCGGAATGTTTGGTACTCCGGGAGCAAGTGTCGCCGCCGTGCCTGTTGCTGCCGGAGCGTACGGTGAGGATGCCGCCGCCGCCGCACCCCCGCGCCGCGAGTCACTCCAGCCCGCGCCGTTCCACCACCGCTCGCCGCCCGCGTTATCGGGGTCGGGGTACCAGCCGGCTCGCTTGCTCTCGTCGCTCATCTTCCGAGTCTAGGGACAACGCAAATCGGCGGCAGGCATCGCGCACCTTCCACCGTTCGAACAGGTAGTGAATGGGCCGGCTGATACGCCGGGTTCTGTTCAGGCACCGAAATGCCCTTGACGGCCATCTATCTACGACGTACGTTGCCGCACGCCTCCAGCGGTCTACCCGGAAACTGGACGAGCAGCCCGTAACGCTTCCTGTCTGACCTTGCTCCTGGCGAGGTTTACCTAGCCGACCGGGTCACCCCGGCCGCTGGTGGTCTCTTACACCACCGTTTCACCCTTACCTGCGCCTTGCGGCGCCGGCGGTTTGCTTTCTGTTGCACTGTTCTCGCGGGTTACCCCGGGTGGGTGTTACCCACCGCCATGCTCTGCGGAGCCCGGACGTTCCTCGAGAGCTGTTGCCAGCCCGCGCGGCCGTCTTGCCGACCCATTCGGTGGGTAAGCCTACCGTTCGTGGCGCTTAGAGCCCCGACTCGTTTGTACGCACCAGGATTGCTTCGCTGGACGCGCACATGATCACCTCGTCGGGTGCCGCGGCCCGGATCGCCTGCATCTCGTTCTCGAGCAGCTTCACCCCCGAGGCCATCGAGACTCCCCCGCGCAGGAGTGAGGCTCCCGTGCCGTAACGCGCGCGCTGGCGCTCGTAGAGGGCGAGCAGGTCGGCGGGCACCTTCGCCTCGATGGTGCGGCGGCCGGCGGCGGCCGTGGTTCGTTCCGCAGCGATGGAGGCGAGTGCGGCATCCCGGTCGACTTCGACGGCACGGGACTTATCGGCAAGCTCGGCCAGCTGCCCTGAGGTCGTATCGACTGCTGATTGCTGCTGCTCGAGTCGCTCCATCACGGTGAGTTCAATCTCCTCGAGATCGCCGAGACGCTTGCTCAACGCGGCAAGTTCTTGCTCGAGGGCCGCAACATCCTTGACCGAGGAGCTGGACTGTACGCGCTCCGAATCGCGGGCGATGCGCGCCTCGACGACTTTCACGTCAGATTCGATGCGAGTGAGCTCCAACGAGACGTCTTCAAGGGCGCCATTCTGCTCGGCCAGGGTGAGCTTCACGGTGGTGGACTCTTTCGCCAGGCCATCAAGTACTGCTATCTCCGGCAGGCTCTTGGCGCGGTGATCGAGCTGCGACAACTTCGTGTCAAGTGCCTGCAGGTCGAGTAAGAGGGCCTGGTCTTCGGGGTTGGCTTTCAGCGCCATTGTGTGTTCCTCACTGTGTTACTACAAAGTCCCACGGGTCGGTGCGCAGGTCGCTCACCGTTACCGTGACGCCGGGCAGGGCTGTGCGAAGTTCGGATGCCGCTGACTCAAGCCACAGCCACTCACTTGCCCAGTGGCTCACGTCGATCAGCGCCGGGCCACGGCCGCTGGCCCGCGCGTTCTCGCGTGCCTCAGACGCCGGATGATGCCGCAGGTCGCTGGTGATGTACACGTCGGCACCCAGCACCGCGGGTTCGCCGAGCAGCGAGTCGCCGGCCCCGCCGCACAGCGCAATTGTCGAGACCGGCAGGTCGAAGTCGCCGGAAACACGGATTCCGGTGGCTGTTGCCGGCAACAGCTCCCCCAGCGCCCGCGCGAGCCTGCCGAGCGTGGTGGGGTGCTCGAGTCGCCCGATGCGTCCGATGCCCCGCGTGGGGTCGGCTGCGGGAACTATCGGGCGCTGGTCGAGCAGACCCAGCTTCGCGGCGAAAGTGCCGGAGGTGCCGGTCTCCACGACATCCGCGTTGGTGTGTGCAGCGATGAGTGCGCAGTTCGCGCGGATCAGCCTGGACAGCACCGCACCCTTGTAGCTGTCGCTGGCCACGCTTGTCACGCCGCGCAGCAGCAGTGGGTGGTGCACGAGCAGGAGGCCAGCGCCCGCCTCGATGGCCTCGTCGACCGTGTCGAGGACCGCGTCGACGGCAAGGAGGATTGAGCCAACTGGGGCGTCAAGGTCGCCAGCGATGAGCCCGACGGCATCCCACCCCTCGGCACCGGTGGCCGGCCAGAGTCGCTCAACAGCGGCATTCACTTCGGCTACGGTCTGGGGCACGAAGCCAAGTCTATTTACGCTGCGCCGCCGCGCGGGTCAGCTCAGGCGTCTGGCCGAAGAGCTTCCTGCTTGCGAACACCCGGTACGCCGAACACGAGGGTCACGAGCAACCCCAGAACAAGCGCGACCAGCACACCGAGATCGCTCGCGGCGAGGTCGCTGCTCAGCGGCACTCCCAGAAGTGCGAAGCCGTAACCCTGCCAGCTCAGCCACGGGATGCTCGCCGTGGTGAGCGCGTATCCGATTACGGTGATGACGATGAGGGAAAGGAGGTTGAACCAGCGCACGTCGGCATAGACCCCGCCGCGCACCAGAAGAGACCGAGTTTCGAAGCGCCGGTTTCGAATCATCGTCTCGGCCGCGAAGATACCCGCCCACGCGGCTGTCGGAACAGCAACAGTTGTGGCGACATCCCGGAACAGTTCGTTCATGCCCCCGGTCACCCCGAAGGTGAAGAGCAAAGCGAATGCTGCAAGCAGCACGGCGACAATCACTATCGACCACTGACGGCGCACCTGAAGTCCTGCGGCCTGCAAAGCGAATCCGCCCGAGTACAGGGTGAGGATTACGCCGGAGAGCAAGCTCAGACCTGTTGCAGCAAGTAACGGCACGGGGTACCAGTTCGGCAGCATCAGGCTCAAGGTGTCGAGCGGAGAACCAAGAAACCCTTTTGCAATTCCCTTGTCGGATGCCGCGAGCAGAGCGCCGTACGAGATGAGAGCGAACGTCGGCAGCGTGGTTCCGACCGTCGCCCAGAGCATGGATGTTGCCCCGCTACTGCCCGGCCGTTGGTAACGAGCCAGATCGGCGCCGCTGTTGGCCCACACGAGCCCGACGAAGCTGAACACGAGCACCGTGCCGGTGATGGTAAGCACCCACGGGCCGTCTGGCGTGGCCAGTGCAGCCGAGATGTCGACATACTTCCACGTCAGGGCGATGAGCCCGACGACGAGCACCGCCGAGACAACGCTCAGGATCAGCTGGATCCGTGCGAACAGCGGATACCCGGCGAACGCGACGATCAGGGCAATAAGGAAAGCTATCGCCAGCGAGATGAGCAGCAACTGCCGGTCGCCGAGCCCGCCGTTGAGCGCGGCGCCGACCAGCACGATCGCCACTGACGACGCGAGCAACCAGAGCAGCACGGCACCCCAGAAGACACGGGTAATGAGCGCCAGCAGCGCGGGAATGAGGTTGCCCACGAGCCCGAATGTGGCTCGCGATACGACCATTGTCGGCATCCCGCTACGTTTACCGGCGAGCGTGGTCAGCCCGAGCGGAATGAACGACAGCGCAACTCCGGCAAGCACTGACACAACCGACTGCCGCAGGCTCATGCCCACGGCAAAGACTGTCGCCCCCAGCCCGAGGCTCAGGATCGACGAGTTTGATGCGAACCACAGCCAGAACAGTCGTGCGGCGCGACCCACGCGCTGGTCGACCGGGGTTGCATCGAGACCGCTCTCCTCGAGACTAAACACCTTCATCCGCACCGGCTCGCCGTTGCTGAGAACTACTTCATCCTCGGGAATGCGGACAGTGGAGATCGGCCCCGACGGTGGGTGGAGATCGGCGCTGACAGAGCCTGGGGCACGTTCCGGTGACACCCGGTCGGTCTCGTCGACATCGTCTGGCAACTCCTCCTCGTATGCCTGGTCGATCACCGCAATAGATCCGGTTTCGGTGGGCCTGGTCTCGCCGGCAGCAACAGCCATGGGTTCGATGAAGATGGCCTCGGGAGCTGCGTCAGACTGGACTGACGCTTCGGGGGCGCGATAAAACTGCGGCTCGTCGTCTGCTGGTTCGTCCTGCGCGAGCAGGTCGTCGAAACTGAACTCGGTGCTCGATCCGCCATGGGCGGAGGCCTGGGCATCTACCGCCTGCGTAGCGTGGGCGACCGCCGGATCGGCGACAGCTGGCACGGGCGGTAGGCCGGGCTCTGCCCAGTCGCCCTCGAGATCTGTCACGCCCTCGTCCGGCGGAGTCGTTAGGCCAACTGGCTGCGCAGAGGCAACCCCGAACGTGTCAGAGAGGACAAGAGGGGGACGGCCGGCTGCCTGCGAAGGCAGCACCGGAGGACCGTGCAGTGTTGGTTCGATCAGCGGCGGCGGGCCCACGGTCGTGTCATCCGGCACCGGCACCGGCACCGAGACGGGCGGCACGTCATCCGGGGACGCAGGTACGTCGAGCGGCTCTACCTCAGTGATCGGTTCCGCATCCTCGATCGGTTCAGCATCGACTATCTGCTGACCGTTTAGTGGGGGGACCTGTCCGTCCTCGGGCTCACGGTCGGGTTCGAGGCCGAACTCGTCTGGCATGATTTCTGCCTCGATGACGGGCTCGCCATCCCACGAATGGTGCTCCTGCGAAGTGGATGTTTGAGCGAGCGGCGTCTGAACGGAAATCTGTTCCGCCGCGACCTCCTGCACCGGTGCGGATTCGGCGTCGACGCGATCGGGCTCGACGGTCTCCGGTTCGGCGGGTGCGGGCTCAACAAACGTCGGCGCCTGGGCCGCCGGCTCAAGAAAAGTGGGTTCCGCCGGCGCGGGCTCAATAACCGTGGGTGCAGGTTCTGCAACTTCGGGCGCTACGGGCGCAGGCTCTACAACTTCCGGCGTTACGGACGCGGGCTCAACAAGCGTTGGTTCCGGGGCCGCGGGCTCTACAAACGTGGGTTCCGCGGGCTCAACATGCGTGGGTTCCGAAACCGCAGCCTCGACTGGTTCGGAATCGATTCCGTACTCCGGGCCGGGCGCCCAATTCGGTCCCGGAGCCGGGATCTCCCACGCCGGAAGCGGCGGAGTTGTCGCGGTCGGCTCTGCCTGCCCTGTCAGCTCTGCGGGCTCTACGTGCGTTGTCGGCTCTGCCGACTCTGCCAGCCCTGCCGGCTCTGTCGGCTCTGCGGGCACCGCCGGCGCCACCACCTCTGGAGCACTCGACTCGATGACTGTCGGAACAGCCTGTCCCACCGCGGGATCGAAAACTTTGTCTCCCGATATGGGCGGCGCCCACTCCGGCAGCGGCTGCTCCCACGGCGCGAGCGTCGGGGCGGGAGTAGGTGTGTTGGTGGGTGGCGCCGTCGCTATGGCGTCCTCGAAGTCGTGAAATGGCCACGCTGTGGCCGGACTCTCCTGGCCGGGCAATACGGGAGGAGGAACTGACGCCGTGGGAGGCGCGGTCTCGGCGGGAGCCATCTGCTGCGGGCCCTCGCCCCGTTCGCTGCGCTCACGCTGTCGCAATTCAAGTTGGGCTTGGAGCTTCTCGATCATCTCCAGAGTGCTGCTGCGCTCTCTGGCCGGTTCCGGCGCCGGTTCGGGCGCCGGTTCGGGAGCCGGCTTCGGAAGCTGGGCGTCGGGCGGGGTGGACCACGGCGGCGCTTCGGGCGAATCGGTGAGAGAAACTGCGTGGGTTGGGTCAGGCGCAGGCAGAGACATCCATGGCGCCGGCGCGCCCACTGTCGGTGGAGCCCCTATCGTCGGACCACTTGCGTTCGGGATGCCTGCAGATTGAACACCGGTGACCTCCGTCGCCGAATCAGACTCGCCCGTCTCCCGCTCGCCCTGCGGCTCCGCAGCGGGCGCCGGAGTCGCCGGCGAAACAACAGGCACCGGAGTCGCGGGCGAAACAACAGGCGCCGGAGTCTCTGGCGTGACAGCAGCCTCAGGACGGACCGGGGCAACGTTTGGGGGCGGTGTGAATGTCGAGCGCCGCGGGCCGTCAGGGACGAAGGTTGGCTCGAATTCCGCGCCATCTCCCAGCTCGTCGTCGTCTGCCATGCCGCAAATACTACGACGTAGCGCTGCTGCCGTGCGGAAGCCGGGCCGCAACCAAAACAGCAATGCCGAATCCGCGATGCCACGATGGCCCGGCGAGCGCCGCTCGCGCCGCGGCGTCTATCTCACATCACTGCGTGATGCGCCGGAACCGGCGGGCGCGGGCCCAGCAGGCGGTTCTCGCACAGCGCTTCTCTACTTTTCGTGCCGGCGACCTCCGGCCGCCATCACGAAAAGTGGGCCCTACCGGGCTCGAACCGATGACATCCACGGTGTAAACGTGGCGCTCTACCAACTGAGCTAAAGGCCCGCTGCCCGGCATGCCGGGTCAACGCTCGTCAATGGTACAGGCATACCCTTGCCTCATGCCCGCACCCGTGACCCCGTCGAATCCCATGGAGGATCGACTGCCGGTCTCGATCGTGACAGTGCTTGCTCTTGTCGTGTATTTCTTCCTGCCGAGTCCGTTCGGCATCCTGCCGACCTGGTTGGTGCCCGCGATCGGCCTCGCGGCGATAACGCCGTTAGTGATCTTCAACCCTCGGCAGCTCAACAGGCAGCAGGCCTGGACTCGCTGGATCGGAGTCGGTTTCGCGATAGGGCTGACTATCGTCAATCAGGTCTATGTCGTTGCAATCATCCACGAACTCATCAATGGCGCGGTGAGCGGGCCTGGAGTGCTGCTCACTGCGGCAGGCGTGTGGACGACAGACGTCATCGCCTTCTCTCTCGTCTACTGGGAACTCGACAAGGGCGGTCCGGTAGCGCGCCGCATCGAAGGGCTCAATGACGATGCTCGACAGGACTTCCGGTTCCCCCAACAAGACAACACTGTCGGCGTCGAAGGCTGGATGCCGGAATTCTTCGACTACGCCTACTTCACGCTGTCGAACATGATGGCATTCAGTCCTACCGACGTGATGCCGCTTACTCGCCGGGCGAAGGGCCTAATGGCGTTCCAGGCGTTGACGGGGTTCGTGATTCTCGCACTGGTGATTTCGCGCGCTGTCAATATCCTGACGTAACTTTTTTGCCGTCCTACGCTTAGCGCGTGACTGACGCAAAGACCGACAAGAAAATCGAGACACAGGCCAGGGCGGAAAGCCGCTGGCCGGCCGTGGCTGCAATCGTGGTGGCGCTTACCCTCTACGCCTTGCTACCCAGCAGCTTCATCCCCGCATTGCGGTTCTCGGTCGTTGGGATCGGAATAGCGCTACTCGTTCCGGCGATCCTCGTGAACCCGCTCAAACTCGAACGCCAAACGAAGCTGTCACGAGTGCTGTCGATAGCTCTTGCCAGCCTGCTCGTGCTCGCCAACCAGGTCGCGCTCGTGCAACTGATAATCCAGCTACTCGTTCCGGAAGACAAAGACAAGGCGCCCGTTCTGCTTCTCGCGGCGCTTCAGGTGTGGGTAACAAACATCATCGTGTTCGCGCTGGTGTTCTGGGAACTTGACCGCGGCGGACCTGTTACCCGCACCCAGGCCAAGCGGGAAGAACTTCCGGAGGCCGACTTCCGATTCCCCCAGGACGAGGATGCCGACACTGTCACCGAAGTCGCGATGAAATCGTCGAAGAAGTCGAACTGGACGGCAAACTTCATCGACTACTTGTACTTCTCCCTCGGCAACGCCATGGCATTCAGCCCGCCCGACGCCATGCCGCTCACTAACCGCTCGAAGATCATCGTCGGCCTTGAGGCTCTCGGCGCCTACGTGCTGCTCGTGCTCGTGATCGCTCGGGCCGTATCGCTGCTCGGCTGACCCAATGGCCGCCTGACCCCGCGGTCGGCTGAGAGCAATGTCTGACCGACACGCATACACTCGCCCGCATGAGCGAAAGAACCCCCAAGAACTGGCACGCCGAACACAACGCGCATCTCACCCGCGGACAACGCGCCGCCGACATCATGCGCAACGGTATGGGCAGCTGGCCGTTCGTCGGCGGCTTCCTGCTTTTCATGATCGTCTGGGCAATCATCAACTCGACGACGGCGAGGTGGGATCCGTATCCGTTCATCCTGCTCAACCTGTTTTTGAGCATGCTGGCGGGCCTGCAAGGAGCGATCCTGCTCATTGCCGCCAAGCGCCAGGACGGCCTTGCGGGAGCGCTGGCACAGCACGATTACGACACAAACGTGAGAGCGAAGCGTGACATCGAAAGCCTTCTGGCAATCAACAAAACGCAGTTGCTGATGATCGAGGAACTGCACGAAATCATCTGTCGCCTGGATGCGACAGCGCCGACATCGCTCAAGGCCGGGGCGAAGAAGCGCTAGGCGCGCACCGCGTGCAGCTCAGCCAGTGCCGTCGCATACTCCTCGATCGAACGGGCCTGCCCCGGTGCCGTCACGATCGATGAACGGATGACGCCGTCGATGTCGATCAGGAAGGTGGCGCGGTTCGCGAACCCCTTCTGCTCCAGGAAAACGCCGTACTCCTTGGCCACGTCACCGTGCGGCCAGAAGTCAGCCAACAGCGGAAAGTCGTAGCCCTCCGCTTCGGCGAACGCACGCAGTGTCGCCTTCGAGTCGACCGAGATGCCGATCAATTCGACACTTTCGTCTTTGAAGAGATTCAGGTTGTCGCGCAGGTCGCACAACTCCGTAGTACACGTGCTCGAAAAGGCCAGCGGGAAAAAGACCAGTGCTACCGCCTTCTTGCCGCGGTAGTCGCTCAACCGAACATGCTCACCGAACTGGTTCGGCAGCTCAAAGTCGGGAGCAGTGATGTCATTGACGAGAGTCACGAGGGGCAATCCTACGCTCGAAACGCGCCGAGTGGGCGGCATCCGCTTGTGGCGTCGGGTTTGGCTCGAACCGCAGGAAACCGACAACTAGAATCGTTGGGCGTAGTTGATCACGGCACACTCGCAACCCGAGCGCTGGATGCACGCGCACAACCTGTTCTCTACAAGAAAGAGGTCGATGGTGACGGTTAACGACCAGGACCCATACTCGGTGAACAACACTGACAAAGACCCGGAAGAGACTGCCGAGTGGAATGAATCACTCGGAGCTCTCGTCGAATCGCAGGGCCATGAGCGCGGGCGAGAGATCATGCTCAGCCTGCTCAAGCATTCGAAGGATCTGCACCTCGGCGTGCCGATGGTACCGACGACCGACTACATCAACACCATCGCGACAGAGAACGAACCGGAGTTCCCTGGCAACGAAGAACTCGAGCGCCGCTACCGCGCCTGGATTCGCTGGAATGCCGCGATCACCGTGCATCGTGCTCAGCGGCCGGGCATCGGTGTCGGCGGGCACATCTCTACCTACGCCGGTTCAGCGACGCTGTACGAGGTCGGCAGCAACCATTTCTTCCGCGGCCATGACCATCCGGGCGGCGGCGACCAGATCTTCTACCAGGGCCATGCCTCTCCCGGCATGTACGCCCGCGCCTATCTCGAGGGTCGGCTCAGCGAAGAGAACCTCGACAGCTTCCGGCAGGAGAAGTCGCGCGCGCCTCACGGCCTCTCGTCGTATCCGCACCCGCGGCTTATGCCCGACTTCTGGCAGTTTCCGACTGTGTCGATGGGTCTCGGCCCGATCAATGCGATCTACCAGGCGCAGTCGAACAAGTACCTGACAAACCGCGGCATCGCCGATGCCTCTGACCAACAGATCTGGGCTTTCCTCGGCGACGG
>JBDUDZ010000008.1:0-20346 GCA_040002635.1 Rhodoglobus sp. | reverse complement strand
CGCATCACCGAGGGCGCCGCGATGATCCGCTCGAAGGGCGAGGCCGGCACCGGCGACGTGTCGGAGGCGACAAAGCACATCCGCACGATCCTCGGCGAAATCAACGCGCTGAAGGGTAAGTCGAAAGACGAGCTTTACGTCGCGGCCAAGGAACTTCAGGCACCGTACGACCTCGTCGTCGAGGTGGCGGCGGCAGGAAAGCTGCCGGTCGTGCTGTTCACGGCGGGCGGTGTCGCAACCCCGGCAGACGCCGCGCTCATGATGCAGCTCGGTGCAGACGGCGTTTTCGTTGGCTCTGGCATCTTCAAGTCAGGTGACCCGGCCAAGCGCGCCGCCGCGATCGTCAAGGCGACAACCTTCTACGAGGATGCGTCAGTCATCGCCGAGGCGTCGCGCGGCCTGGGTGAGGCGATGGTGGGCATCAACGTCTCTGACCTCGCTGCGCCGCACCGCCTCTCAGAGCGTGGCTGGTAACTCCACTCCGGTAGGGGTGCTCGCCCTGCAGGGCGACTTCCGCGAGCACATTGCCGTGCTTCGCTCCCTCGGGGCGGATGCCGTTCCCGTGAAGCGACCGGAAGAGCTCGCGCGCGTGGCGGGCCTCGTCATTCCCGGCGGCGAGTCGAGCGTGATGGACAAGCTCAGCCGTCTGTTTGGCCTCGCTGAACCGCTCAAGGCCTACATTGCATCCGGGGCGCCCGTCTACGGCACCTGCGCCGGCCTCATCATGATCGCCGACACGATCCTCGACTCGATCGACGGGCAGCAGAATCTCGGCGGTCTCGACGTGGTGGTGCGGCGCAACGCCTTCGGGTCGCAGCTGGATTCGTTCGAGACCGACCTCGACATCCCCGTTCTCGGGGATCCGCCGGTGCACGCGGTGTTCATCCGTGCCCCCGTCGTCGAGTCGGTGGGGGAGAAGGCCACTACGCTCGCGACCCTGGCCGATGGGCGGGTAGTGGCTGTGGAGCAGGGCAACCTGCTGGGTACGTCGTTCCACCCGGAGATGACGGGCGACACCCGCTTCCACGAGTACTTCCTGAGGAAGGTTGCCGCCGCCTGACTCGTCCCTTTTTCAGGATGAGGGAGCACGCACGTGGTTATTCCACACGGCCCTCGTGTGATCCTGAAAAAGGAGTGCAAGAGTGGGCAGATGAAACTGTATTCCGACTTCGCCCCGCGCCGGACCCGCCAAATCTTCGCTGACCTGTTCGCGCTGGTCGCGATCGCCGCCTGGGTGTGGCTGGGGATCACGGTCTTCCAGCTTGTCGAGAACCTCGCCGTGTTCGGCAAGCAAATGGAGTCTGCCGGCACAGGGTTCAAGGAGACGATGACCCAGGTCGGCCAGACCCTGGGTGGTGTTCCGCTGATCGGCAGTGGCATTCGGTCTCCGTTCGATGGTGCGAGCGGAGCCGGGGCTGCGCTCGAGGCGGCGGGCCAGAGCCAGCAGGTCGCGGTATCCCAGCTGGCGACAGGGCTCGGCATCGGGATCGCTGCCGTGCCCATCCTGACGATTCTGCTGCTCTGGCTGGTGCCCCGCATCCGGTTCGTGCGGCGTGCTGGTCGGGCGAAAGCGATAGTCAATACCGGAGCCGGGGTCGATCTGCTCGCGCTTCGTGCTCTTGCGACGCAGAAGATCTCGGCACTGACCAAGGTCGACGCGGAACCGATGGCTGCTTGGCGTCGAGGTGACGAGACGGTGATGCGACAACTCGCCCAACTCGAGCTGCGATCATCCGGGGTGCGGATGCGCGACTAGGCGCTGTCGGCCCGCTGGCTAGAATGTTCAGCATGTCAGGCCACTCCAAATGGGCAACCACCAAGCACCAGAAGGCGATCAAAGACTCGCGCCGTGCAAAGTCGTTCGCCAAGCTCATCAAGAACATCGAAGTCGCAGCGAAGATGGGCGGGGCCGACCTCTCGGGTAACCCGACGCTCGTCGACGCGATCCAGAAGGCGAAGAAGACTTCGGTGCCGAACTCGAACATTGACTCGGCGGTCAAGCGCGGATCGGGCCAGCTCGGTGAGGCAGTCGACTACATGACGATCATGTACGAGGGCTACGGGCCGAACGGCGTCGCGCTGCTTATCGAGTGCCTCACCGACAACAAGAACCGCGCGGCGGCCGAGGTGCGCACTCTGATGAGTCGCAACGGGGGCACCATGGGCGACCCGGGCAGCGTGGCATACAACTTCACCCGCAAGGGCGTTATTTCGATCACGAAGACGCCAGGCGTGACCGAAGACGACATCCTGCTCGCCGTGCTGGACGCCGGCGCCGAGGAGGTGACCGACCGCGGCGAAGGCTTCGAGGTCATCACCGACACCGCGCATCTCGTGCAGTCTCGCGAAGCATTGCAGGCCGCCGGCATCGACTACGACTCCTCCGAGGCCGAGTTCGTGCCGAACCTCACCATCGATGTCGACGCAGAGACCGCGCGCAAGGTTATGCGTCTCATCGATGCCCTGGAAGACTCAGAAGACGTGCAGAACATATATTCGAATTACGACGTGTCGCCCGAGGTTCAGGCGGAATTGGAACAAGACTAGGCAGCATGACTCCGGGTTCGAATTGCGCATGAACTGCGTGCGCTAATGAGAGTCCTTGGTATCGATCCGGGCCTGACCCGCTGCGGCGTAGGCATCGTGGATGTCACGGCCAGCCGCAAGGCGACGCTCGTGTACGTCGGGGTGATTCAGACCCCTCCCGATATGCCACTCGAACTTCGGCTGCTCGCGGTGGCGTCCGGAATATCAGAGGCTCTCGACGCCCATCGCCCCACCGCGGTAGCCCTTGAGCGCGTTTTTGCACAGCACAACCTGCGGACGGTCATGGGCACTGCCCAGGCGAGCGGAGTGGCGCTGCAGGTTGCCGCCTCGCGCGGCCTGTCGGTGGGACTCCACACCCCGAGCGAGGTCAAGGCCGCGATTACCGGGTACGGCGCCGCGAACAAGGCCCAGGTCGGCACGATGGTGGCCAAGGTGCTCGGCCTCGCCGAGATCCCGCGACCGGCCGACGCGGCGGACGCGCTTGCGCTGGCAATTTGCCACGCGTGGAAGGGCCCAGCCTTGGTTGTCTCGGCGACCGGCGCGCTCACGCCTGCTCAACGAGCGTGGCAGGCGGCCGAGCGTTCGGCTCGGCGGGTGTCATCGTGATTGCCTCGGTCCGCGGCACAGTGCTTGGTGCGGCAGGCACATCCGTCGTCATCGAGGTCGGCGGGGTCGGCCTCGCAGTGCAGGTCACGCCGCAGCACGCGCTCTCGCTTCGAGTGGGCTCAGAAGCAACCCTGCGCACCACCCTCATCGTGCGCGAAGACGACCTCTCGCTTTACGGTTTCGCCGAGGCGGAAGAGCTTTCGGTCTTCGACCTGCTGCGCGGCGTCACCGGCGTCGGCCCCAAGAGCGCACTGGGCGTACTCGCGGCCATGGCTCCGGGGGAGATCGCCCAGGCAGTCGCTAGAGAAGACGACGGGGCGTTTCGTAAGGTGTCGGGAATCGGCCCAAAGACTGCGAAGCTCATTGTCGTCTCGCTTGCGGGCAAGCTCACTGGCATCGCCGTCACGCGGGCGGCGGTGCCCACTCGCACGAGCGTGAGTGAGAACGTGATAGTTGCGCTGGTGGGGCTTGGCTGGCCCGAGCGCGTCGCGATGCAGGCTGTCGAGGATGCCCTGGCCTCCGCCCCCGAACACGACCGTGACGTCGTGCCTGCCGTGCTGCGCCTCGCCCTGGCCAACCTGGGGCCGCAGGGGGCGAGTACCTCGTGACGGAGTTCGTCGTGCAACCCACTCCCGAATCCGAGGCAGAACTCGCCTTCGAAGGAGCCCTGCGCCCAAAGTCACTCGCCGAGTTCGTTGGGCAGACGAAGGTGCGTGGCCAACTGCAGCTGCTGCTACAGGCGGCGGCAATGCAGAACCGCACGCCCGACCACATCCTGCTCGCCGGCCCTCCCGGGCTGGGCAAGACAACTCTCGCGATGATCGTTGCCCACGAAAGCGGTCGCCCACTTCGGATGTCGAGCGGCCCCGCTATCCAGCACGCTGGCGACCTGGCCGCGGTGCTCTCCTCGCTGGTTCCCGGCGAGGTGCTGTTCATCGACGAGATCCACCGAATGGCTCGCTCGGCCGAAGAAATGCTCTACCTCGCGATGGAAGACTTCCGCATCGACATCATGGTGGGCAAGGGTGCAGGGGCGACATCCATCCCACTCGATCTTTCGCCCTTCACCCTGGTTGGCGCGACGACGCGCTCAGGACTGTTGCCCAACCCGCTGAGGGACAGGTTCGGATTCACGGCGCATCTCGAGTTCTACGACGAATCGGAACTCGAGCAGGTGTTGGAGCGCGCCGCAAAGCTGCTCGAACTGGACATCGACACGGCAGCTCTCGCCGAGATCGCCGGTCGCTGCCGCGGCACCCCCCGCATCGCAAACCGGCTGCTGCGCCGGGTGCGCGACTACGCGCTGGTCAACGGGTTCGGCGGCCTGAAGGCAGTGCACGCGGCTCTCGAGCTCTATGACGTGGATGAGCTGGGTCTCGACCGCCTTGACCGTGCAGTCATGCAAACTGTGCTCACACGCTTCGACGGGGGACCAGTCGGCCTCAACACCCTCGCCGTATCGGTGGGCGAAGAGTCTGAAACTATTGAGTCGGTAGTCGAGCCGTTCCTGGTTCGCATCGGCCTCCTCACCCGTACCCCGCGTGGTCGGGTAGCCACTCGTGCGGCCTGGAAGCACTTCGGGCTTAGCCCCGCGCCCGCGGCCAGTGGCAGCGTGGGTCTATTCGGGGATGACCTATAATTTTCATTGGCTCATCAGGCTGTCTGTCTAGACTGGCCCGCCACAAGCTTCTCAGCCCCCTCGGAAGGTAAATTATGGACCCGTTGACTATTGGGATGCTTGCCGTCCTTGCGGTGCTCGTCTTCTTCATGTTCCGCAACAGCCGCAAGCGCAAGTCGCAGCAAGAAGAGTTGCGCTCCGCGATTGTTCCCGGCAAGCAGGTAATGACCAACTTCGGGCTGTTCGGCACACTCAAGTCGGTAGACGAGGTCAGCAACGAGGCCGAACTCGAGATTGCCAAGGGCGTCGTCGTTAAGGTTCACCGCCAGACCATCGCGAAGGTAGTCGAGCCAGTAGAGGCTGTTGCCGGGGCGCCGAGGTCTGTTGAAGAGGCAATGGCCATCGCCAACCGCGAAGAGCAGGAGCGCGAGAACAAGGCTGCCAAGGGCGTGGAGCTCAACAAAGACACCGCGATCCCGCTGGGCGAGCCCGCCTACGGAGAGCGCGTTGATGATGCGGCGAAAAAGCCTGTGCGCCGAACTGCCAAAAAGGCCAATGACTAACTACTAACCTGTGTGCTAGTCGTTTCGCGACTGGCATCCTCCCGGGCGCGCCCTGTCGCTGGCCCGACCAAAGAAAGCTGAGTTCGTAGGTGGCAAGAACTACCCCCGTGAAGAAAGCATGGCGCTCTCTCACTTGGCTCGCCGTCATCATCGTCGGACTTATTGCGCTCAACGGTGCGGGCGTGCTGTTTTCGCATGCGACCTGGGCACCCAAGCTCGCTCTCGACCTCGAGGGCGGCACGCAGATCATCCTCGCGCCGAAGCTCGAAAGCGGGCAGACGGTGTCGGCCGACCAGCTCAATCAGGCGGTGTCGATCATCCGGCAGCGCATCGATGCGAGCGGTGTCTCTGAGTCTGAAATCAACACTCAGGGCTCGGAAAACATCGTCGTGTCGATCCCGGGCATTCCCGATGACGAGACGCTGCGGCGCATCGAGTCTTCTGCGAAGCTGGAGTTCCGCCCGGTGATCTTCACCGAGGCCGCTGCGACGTCGTCTACCGGCAGCACAAACACCCCGAATCCGACCGACGGGTCGACGCCGACTCCCACCCCGTCACTGGCGACTACCTCAACTGCGAGCCCGACCGACGGCAGTGACCCGAACTGGGTAAGCCCAGCCCTGTACCAGCAGTACCAAGACTTCGATTGCAAGTCGCTCGACAAACTCGAGACGAACGTGGCTCCGGCTAACTTGCCGCTTATCACCTGCCAAGACGACGGTTCGGCAAAGTTCATCCTCGGGCCCGTCGAGGTCGCGGGCACCACTATCTCCGACGCGACGAGCGGGCTCATCCCCAACAGCCAAGGGGTAAGCACCGGCCAGTGGGGTGTATTCATCACCTTCAACGACAAAGGAACTGCCCAGTTCGCGACAGTTACTGAGCGACTCTTTGGATTCGACCCGAAGACCGACGTGCGCAACCGTTTTGCGATAGTGCTTGATGGCAAGGTAATTGAGGCCCCAACCACTCAGGGCATCATCTCTGATGGAAAGCCGCAGATTAGCGGTTCGTTCACACAAGCCACCGCGAAGACGCTCGCCGATCAGTTGAAGTTCGGAGCTTTGCCGATCAGCTTCACTGTGCAATCGAATGACACCATTTCGGCCACGCTCGGAACCTCGCAACTCATCAGCGGTTTGCTCGCCGGCCTCATCGGTCTGATTCTCGTGGTGATCTACTCGCTCATCCAATACCGTGCCCTGGCCGCGGTGACGATTTCCTCGCTCGTGGTCGCAGCGAGCCTGACGTACCTTGTGATAACTCTGTTGTCCTGGCAGGAGGGCCTGCGGCTTTCGCTCGCCGGCGTCGCAGGGCTCATCGTGGCCATCGGTATTACGGCCGACTCGTTCATCGTGTATTTCGAGCGAATACGAGACGAATTGCGCGATGGCCGCGGGCTCGAGTCTGCGGTCGAGGCCGGCTGGAAACGAGCGATCCGCACGGTGATCGCCTCAGACACGGTCAATCTGCTCGCAGCCGCGATCCTCTTCGCTCTTGCTGTCGGCAACGTCCGTGGCTTTGCGCTCACGCTCGGGATCACCACGATCATCGACCTCTTGGTCGTGTCGCTGTTTACGCATCCGGTACTACAGCTCATTTCACGGACGCGGTTCTTCGGCGAAGGCCACCGCTTCAGCGGGCTCGACTCCAAGGCCCTCGGGGCGGTATACCGAGGTCGTGCGCAGTTCCGCGCACCGGTCGGAATCCCGGCCAACAAGCAGATCACCAGCAGTCGTGAGGCGCAGAAGCGCCAGACGATAGCCGAACGCAAGGCGGCGGAAGCCGAAGCGGCTCGCGGCAAGGGGAAGGATTCCTGATGGCCAGCTTCTCCAACTTCGGTAACGATCTTTACACCGGCAAGCGGTCGATCAACTTCGTTGGTCGTCGTCGGATCTGGTTCGGCATCGCAATCATCGGCGTGCTTGCCTCGATTCTGGTTCCGCTGGCTCGGGGCGGATTCCAGTTTGGAATCGAATTCCGCGGCGGGTCAGAGTTCAATGTTGAACAGCCGCACAAACTCGCTAACGGGTCGATAGACCAGTCCCTTGCGATTACTGCGGTGAAGTCGGTAGATCCCGCTTCGACGCCTCGGGTGTCGATTATTAGCAATATCACGTCGGGTGAATCGGTGCGGGTTCAAACCGACGTGGTCACCAACGACCAGTCAACGAAGATTCGAGATGCACTCGCGACCGCTTATGACAGCAAGAGCGTCAACGTTTCACTCATTGGCGCAACCTGGGGCGCAGACATCACTCGTCAGGCTCTCACTGCCCTGGTGGCGTTCCTCGCTCTGGCGGCGATCATCATGGCGCTGTATTTCCGCACCTGGAAGATGTCAATCGCCGCCCTCGTGGCTCTACTGCATGACCTTGTGATAACTGCTGGTGTCTATGGAATCCTCGGATTCGAGGTCACGCCCGCTGCGGTCATTGGTTTCCTCACGATCCTTGGATACTCGCTCTACGACACGGTCGTGGTGTTCGACAAGATCCGGGAGAACACCAATGAGGGCACATCCCGCACATTCCCGGAGTCGGTGAACCTCGCGGTCAACCAAACGCTTGTGCGATCGATAAACACCTCGGTTGTGGCGCTCTTGCCGGTCGGCTCGATCCTGTTCATTGGGGCTTTCGTGCTCGGCGCCGGAACGTTGCGTGATATTTCGCTCGCGCTGTTCATCGGTATTCTCGCGGGAACCTACTCAACGATATTTATTGCCGCTCCGCTGTACGCGACTCTGCGCTCACACGAAACTATTGTGCAGAAATCCGATAAAAAGAAGACCGCGACAGCGACTCGGATGACTACTGGCGCGGTGCGTTGACTCGTGGCTGATTCACACGACGAGCTGCCTGAGATCAATGCCGACGAGGCAATCGAGCTCGTCGCAGGTGGGGCGATCCTCATCGACGTCCGCGAACAGGGTGAGTGGGATGCCGGTCACGCTCCCGGTGCGCAGCTGCTGCCGATGTCTGTGATTCGGGGTCGTTTGGACGAGTTGCCTGCAGATCGACAGCTGCTTGTCATCTGCGAGTTGGGCGGGCGTTCGCTGCGCGTTACGAGCTTGCTGCGCCAGGCCGGCTATGACGCCGTCAATGTGGCGGGCGGCATGTCGACGTGGGTCGCCGTCGGCGGTCCGATCGAACAACCGGCCTCCTGACGCCGTGGGCGAACCCAGCGAGATGGCGCGTGAGCGCGACCTAGAATCGCTGTAGGAGGTGCCCGGATGAGTGAGACAACGCAGAACACGGCCTCCTTGCGCACGCTGCTTCCGCGGCTCTTCTCCCGTGCGCAACCGGCCGGCGCTGTCGATCGACTGCTCAAGACGGTTCGAACTCACCATCCGAAAGCCGATATTGCACTAATCGAGCGCGCCTATACGGCGGCGGAACGCGCCCATTCCGGGCAAAAGCGCAAAAGCGGCGAACCGTACATCACGCATCCGGTTGCTGTAGCTCAGATTCTTGCCGAACTCGGTATCGGTGCGAAAACCGTGGCTGCGGCACTGCTTCATGACACAGTCGAGGACACCGACTACACGCTCGACATGGTCCGAAAGGATTTCGGCGACGAGATCGCGATGCTGGTCGACGGCGTCACGAAACTCGACAAGCTCAAATATGGCGACAGCGCCCAGGCCGAGACAGTTCGCAAGATGATTGTCGCGATGTCAAAAGACATTCGGGTGCTTGTTATCAAGCTCGCCGATCGCCTGCACAATGCGCGCACCTGGGGTTTTGTCGACGAGGCGTCCGCGAGCCGGAAGGCCCAAGAAACCCTCGAAATCTATGCGCCGCTCGCACACCGACTCGGAATCCAGGCGATCAAGCTCGAACTCGAGGACTTGTCGTTCGCGGTGCTGCATCCCAAGTTGTACGTCGAAATCGAAAGCCTGGTAAAACAACGCACCCCGCAACGTGAGGAGTTCGTGCAGCAGGTAATTGATGCTGTGAACGATGACCTCAAAGCCTCAAAAATCAAAGGCATAGTTGCGGGCCGCCCGAAGCAGTACTACTCGATCTACCAGAAGATGATCGTGCGCGGGCGCGAGTTCGACGAGATTTATGACCTCACGGGCATCCGAGTGCTCGTTAACTCGGTGCGCGACTGTTATGCCGTTCTGGGGTCGATCCACGCGCGCTGGAACCCGATCCCGGGCCGTTTCAAGGACTACATCGCGACGCCCAAGTTCAATCTCTACCAGTCACTGCACACGACGGTAATCGGTCCGCAGGGTCGGGCGGTCGAGATCCAGATCCGCACGCAGGAGATGCACCAGCGGGCAGAATTCGGAGTTGCGGCGCACTGGAAGTACAAAGACCGCGTCAACGGGGGCAAGGGTGACGAGTCGGGCACGCTGCGTGACGACGCCGACATGGCCTGGCTGGCGCACATCACCGACTGGCAAGCGGAGACGGAAGACCCGGGGGAATTCCTCGATTCGCTGCGCTTCGAAATCGGTGCCAAGGAGGTCTACGTCTTCACCCCGCAAGGCAAGGTCATCGGCCTTCCCGCTGGTGCCACCCCGGTTGACTTTGCTTACGCCGTGCACACCGAAGTTGGCCACCGCACGATGGGTGCGAAGGTAAACGGGCGGCTTGTGCCGCTTGAGAGCCAACTCTCCAGCGGCGACTCGGTCGAGGTGTTTACCTCGAAGAATCCGGATGCCGCGCCGAGCCAGGACTGGCTGAATTTCGTCGCGTCGACACGGGCCCGCAACAAGATCCGGGCCTGGTTCACGAAGGAGCGTCGCGACGAAGCGATCGAGCAGGGCAAAGACGCAATAGCTCGCGCTATGCGCAAGCAGAACCTGCCCTTGCAGAAGCTCATGAGTCAAGATTCGTTTGCCGAGGTTGCAGCGCAACTGCGCTACGACGATGTCACTGCCCTCTACGCCGCGGTTGGCGAGGGGCACGTCTCAACCCAGTCGGTCATCGAGAAGGTGCTCGCGTCGCTGCACACGGAGGCAGACACCGAGGACTCGGAGATCGAGTTCGCTCCCAAGGGTCGTAGCCGCGCCCTAAAGAACAGCGATTCCGGTGTGCTCGTGCGCGGCGCGCCCGACATCCTTGTCAAGCTCGCAAAGTGCTGCACACCGGTGCCCGGCGACGAAGTCGTGGGCTTTGTCACTCGAGGCGCGGGAGTCTCGGTGCATCGCAGCGACTGCAACAACGTCAAATCATTGTTGCTAGAGCCAGAGCGCATGATCGAGGTCGAGTGGGCCGCTACCTCTAATTCGCTCTTCCTCGTACAGATTCAGGTCGAGGCACTCGACCGCTCGGGCCTGCTGTCTGATGTCACACGGGTGCTCAGCGAGAATCACGTGAACATCTTGTCGGCTACCGTGTCAACCTCGAGCGAGCGCCTCGCCCTCAGCCGCTTCGTGTTCGAAATGGGTGATACGACACACCTCGACCGCGTGCTCAACGCGGTGCGCCGCATCGATGCGGTGTACGACGTGTATCGCGTTAACTCGGGTTAGTTTTCACTCTTGTCGACGGCGTTGCTACCGAGCCTCAACGTGCGTTAGCCGTGCCAGTGCCTGGCGTTTGTTTGGCAGGTTGCGTCGCCGTTCCAAGTCGTCGAGGCACTGCTGGCGAGTGAGACCGTGAGCGTGCAGGAGTCGCTGGACGATGAGCTCTTCCGCCTCGCCGAAGTTCGCGCTGAATCGAGCGAGATCGACTACTGTGCGCAACGGCGTAGTGAGTTGAAGGCCGCCGATGGTCGTGAGTTCGCCGGGTTCGATGACTACTTCGCGCAGGCGCATCCAGGACACCCCCGGAGATCGTGTGCGGGTGCCCGCCACCACACAGAGCTCGTGGCGCGCCGGGGGCGTGTCGAGTGCTCCCCAAACCCAGGCCGCTGAGCGTTGCTCGGCGATGAGGCGTTCGGGAAGTATCGCGCTGAGCGCGCCTGCTCGGTGGGTGGGCTGCTCAATTTCATCCACTGGCGCGAAGCACTCGTCCACGCGGAACAGTTCGCCATCGAGCCGGGCCGCGAGCAGCTCGGCTAACGGGAGGTCGTGCCCGGAAAGCACGTGGGGCAGGCGCTGCGACATCCCGCAACAATGACGCGGTCGAAGCGGCCACGCTCCGTGATTGCGGGATCGGTGTACTGCCGCCCCTGTGGACTACTTGCGTGTCACGCTACTTGTTTAGGGCGCCGAGCCAGGCCTTGCGGGCATCGAGCGCTTCCTGCGCTTCGGCGATCTTCTTCTTGTCGCCGCCGGTCTTGGCGTCCGCGAGCTCACGTTCGAGTTTGGCGATTGCCTCGTTGAGCTGGCCGAGGAAGCCCGACTCACGTTGCTGGCGCTCGGGGTTGTTCTTCTGCCAGTGATCTTCGTCCAGCTTGCGCACGGCGGTCTCGACCTTGCGCAGGCGATCTTCGACCACCTTGACCTTTTCACGGGGCACTTTGCCGATCTTGTCCCAGCGCTTCTGAATCGATAGCAGGGCGTCTTTCGCCTTCTGCCGGTCGGTTTCGGCGAGAAGCGGCTCGGCCTCGGTGAGGAGTTGCTCCTTCAGTGCCAGGTTCGCCTCGAACTCGACGTTGTCTTTCGCGTCAATCTCGCCCTTCGCGGAGTAGAGGGCGTCTCCGGCATCCTTGAACAGGGCCCAGAGCGCATCATCGAACTTCTTGCCCGCTCGGCCGGCGGCCTTCCACTGGTCGAGCAGAGTGCGATAGGCCGGAATACCATCGGCGCCCTTGCCGACGAGAGCCTGTGCCTTCTCGACGAGAGCCTGTTTCGCCGCGCGGGCGTCCTTGTGGACGCTGTCCAGCTCGGCGAAAAACGCCTTTCGGTGCGTATCGATGGTGGCGCGGGCTGCACGGAACCGCTTCCACAGCTCGTTTGCCTCGGCCTTGGGCAGTCGCGGGCCATCGGCCTGCTGCTTCTGCCAGCGAGCGAAGATCTCGTCGATCTGCGCCGTAACCTGCTTCCACTGTGCCTTCGCCGGGTCTTGCGCGGCAATTGCCTCTGCCTCGGCTACGAGCGTCTCGCGCTCGGCGAGGGCTGCCGCCACGGCCGCCTTTGACTCCTCGGTCTGCTTCTCGGTGAGTTCGGTAACCGATCCGCCGAGAGCGTCGATCCGGGACTGCAACGCGGCGAGGTTTCCCACGGCGTTGGCGCCGGCGATGTTCTGCCCGAGTGTCTTGATCGTCTTGGCGATATCGGCCGCGGGCGCGCCCCGTTTGACGCGCTGCTCCAGGAGCGTGACCTGCCCGGCCAGTTCGGTGAACTTTCGCTCAAAGTAAGCGAGAGCTTCCTCGGCCGTTCCGTCTGGGTACTGTCCCACCGCACGCTCGCCCGATTCTTCGCGCACGAACACTGTGCCGGTCTCGTCGACGCGGCCCCACGGAGCCGTTTCGTCTGTCGCCACCTGGATCACCCTTTAGGTCGTTGTTGTTCGGTCATCTCTCATGACCGGCTTCAAGCTTATGGCAATCGATCTAACGCCCGGGCCGATAGTTAGTTGATCGTGAGCGCAGTGATACTTGTCGCAATCAACGGCGCGCCGTCACCCGAGCCGTCTGAGGTGCCGGCATTAGCGATCTGGCTTATGAGGTCGTCGAGGCCGCTGGTGACGTGTCCGATGATGCTGTAGCCGCCTGCCGTGTCATCCGGAATCGTCGCGTCAGAAGTAACGATGAAGAACTGGCGCCCCTGGCTGTACGCGTCACCGCTGCCGCGGGCGATCGCGATTGTACCCGCGGGGTACAGCCCGCCGACGCCGGGGTTCTCGATCGGACCGTAGCTGTAGCTCGCATCTGGTGCGCCCTTGCCATCAAGAGATCCACACTGGATCAGCCGAGCGGTCGGGGTCGTAACCAGACGGTGGCAGGTCTTTCCGATGTAGTAGCCCGAGCTCGCGGAGGTGAGGAACGACGAGACCGACTGCGGTGCCGCAGCACCGTCGAGAGAGATTCCGAGGGCAACCTTGTTGAGAGTTAAAGTGCCCGTCCAGGTCTTACCCGCGGCGACCGACGGATCGGGAACTGCACCGACGTTGGTACTGGCAGGAGGCGTGGCCGATGCGGTTGCCGATGGGGCCGCTGTCGGGGTGCCCGGACCACCGTTGAAGTAGAAGACCTGGGTAACTGTGGCGAGAGCTGCAACTATCACTATTGCACCGACCGCGAACAGGTTGTCTCGGCGTCGACGTTTCACCTGCTGGGAGTGCACGGTTTGGCGAGCGTTGTAACGACGGAGCCGATCACGGGCTTCGCGCGCCTCGCGCTCGTTGTTCTTGCTCGCTGCCACGGGGTGCTCCTTCTAAACGGGTATTGCGTAGGGCCGTCGAAAGCTTAGCTTTCGCCAGCCTTAGCGTCGCGCGAACGCGACGCGATCGTCATACTCCCAGCGCGCAGTTAGCATGGCGTCATGGATGGGCAGGTGGGACTGCGCAGCGGAGCCGTGCCGCTCGCGGTGCGGATGCGGCCGACGAGCCTCGACGAGATCGCGGGCCAGCGTCATCTGCTGACGCCTGGGTCACCTCTTGTTTCACTCTCAACCGACAAGTCGGGCGCGCAAGGGTCAGCCTCCATCATCCTGTGGGGACCACCGGGCACCGGTAAGACCACCATTGCCAAGACCATCGCTAATAGCTCGGGCCGCAAGTTTGTCGAACTCTCCGCTGTGACTGCTGGCGTGCGCGACGTACGCCAGGTTATGGAAGAGGCACTGTCGGCCCGCGACCTCTACGGGCTGTCAACTGTGTTGTTCCTCGATGAAATCCACAGGTTCACGAAAGCCCAGCAAGACGCCCTCCTGCCTGGTGTCGAAAACGGCTGGGTAATACTCGTGGCCGCCACGACCGAAAACCCGTCATTCTCCGTGATAGCCCCGTTGCTGTCGCGGTCACTGCTTCTTACGCTCGAAGCCCTGGACGACGACGACCTCGGTATCGTCGTCGATCGTGCGGTGGCCGACCCGCGGGGTCTCTCCGATGCCGTGGTGCTGGAGCCGGATGCCAGGGCGACGATAATCAGGCTCGCCTCGGGCGATGCGCGGCGGGCACTCACCGCCCTCGAGGCCTCGGCGCTGGCGGCATCCGCGTCGCACACCGGCAAGGGCAAGCACAGGATCACTGCTGAGCTCGTGGCAATGGCGGTGGACCGTGCCCTGCTTCGATACGACAGGCAGGGCGATGAGCACTACGACGTGATCAGCGCCTTCATCAAGTCGGTGCGCGGGTCAGACGTCGACGCGTCGCTGCACTACCTTGCGCGAATGATCGAGGCGGGGGAGGACCCGCGCTTCATCGCTCGCCGGATAATGATTAGCGCGGCGGAAGACATCGGAATGGCAGATCCGCAGGCGCTACCGATAGCCGTTGCGGCAGCCGAAGGAGTGCAGATGATCGGCATGCCCGAGGGGCGGATCCTGCTCGCCGAGGCCGTGGTCTACCTGGCGACGGCGCCCAAGTCGAACGCCGCCTACATGGCACTGGATGCCGCGATCGCTGACGTGCGCGCGGGCAAGATCGGCCGCGTGCCCCCGCCGCTGCGGGACGCGCACTACCCCGGCGCGAAGCGGCTGGGGCACGGCAAGGGGTACAAGTACTCTCACGACTCGGAGTTCGGTGTGGTGCAGCAGCAGTACCTCCCCGACGAGCTGCAGGGCACCGAATACTACAAGCCGACGAACAACGGCAACGAACGGGATGTGTCGGCCCGCCTCGACAAGCTGCGGGCAATTCTTCGTGGCGACTGAACAGATCAGCGGAGACTGAGCAGTCTGGTAGAGTCTCAAGGTTGGTCACGCCAACATTCCCTCCCAAAAATCCCCGGCGGCGTCGACGTGCCTCCGATCAGGTAGGGCGGGAGTACGTCTATGAGCTGCGAAAGTCGCGGCCATGTTGTTGGAAGGAACCTGTGTCTACCAAGTCACGTACGCGTAGCAAAACCCGTCTCTCCCGCGCACTGGGCATCGCCCTCACGCCGAAGGCGGCCAAGTACCTCGAGAAGCGCCCGTATGCTCCCGGTGAGCACGGCCGCACCAAGCGCAAGCAAGACAGCGACTACGCAGTGCGTCTGCGCGAGAAGCAGCGCCTGCGCGCCCAGTACGGCATCCGTGAGGCCCAGCTCAAGATCCAGTTCGAAGAGGCCCGCAAGGCTGCAGGCCTTACCGGTGAGAACCTTGTGGAGCAGCTCGAGATGCGTCTCGACGCGATCCTCGTTCGCTCGGCAATCGCTCGTACCACTGCGCAGTCGCGCCAGATGGTCGTGCACCGCCACATCCTCGTCGACGGCCAGCTTGTCGACCGGCCGTCATTCCGCGTCAAGCCGGGCCAGCTCGTGCACGTGAAGCCGAAGAGCGAAGGCATGGAGATCTTCCAGGTCGCCGCCGCCGGTGGACACGTGGATGTCTTGCCGAAGACCCCGGGTTACCTCGAGGTCGAGATTGACAAGCTGCAGACCCGCCTGATTCGCCGCCCGAAGCGCGCCGAGGTCCCCGTGACCTGCGAAGTGCAGCTCGTCGTCGAGTACTACGCGGCCCGCTAAGCACGCTCGCAACGTCAACAGAAAGGCCGGGGCCTCGTGCCCCGGCCTTTTTTGTCCCCCCTTTTCGTCCCCTTTTCAGGATGAGCGAGCACGCGTGTGCGTATTCCACATGCATGTGGCCTGATCCTGAAAAGCGAGCGAGGGTCGGGCTCTAGCGCGCCGAGCCGCTTCGCTGCGGCAGGAAGTGCGCGGCCGCAAAGAAGTAAGCTTGAAGTCCAGTCTTTCCCCGAACACAAGGAGCAGTCATGAAGGGCATTCTTCTGCTGGCCGTTGGCGTCGCAGCAGGTTTCGTCGTCGCGCACCAGGTCTCCAAGACTCCCGAGGGCAAAAAGTTCTTCGAGGATGTCGACAGCAAGGCCCGCGAGTTCGGCGGCGCCGTGATCGACGGCTACAAGGCCCGCGAAGCGGAACTGCGTGCCGCGGTGGCCGACGCTGAAGACGTCATCGCCGACCTCCGCAACCGCTGACCGATCTTCGGGCCCCTGGCCTGAGTCATTACTAACCGGGACCCACCATGTACACCGCAGACATTCAGAACCGCTGGCTCAACTTCTTCGGCGATCGCGGGCACACGATCGTGCCGTCCGCTTCGCTGGTTAGCGATGACCCGACGCTGCTCTTTACTGTCGCGGGCATGGTGCCGTTCGTGCCGTATCTCACGGGACTAGTACCTGCCCCATTTCCGCGTGCCACGAGCGTGCAGAAGTGCATCCGCACTCTCGACATCGAAGAGGTGGGCAAGACTCCTCGCCACGGCACTTTCTTCCAGATGAACGGGAACTTCTCCTTCGGCGACTACTTCAAGGAGCAGGCGATCCAATACGCCTGGGAGTTGTTGACCTCCGATGAGAAGTCGGGCGGTCTCGGTTTCGACGAGAAGGATCTCTGGGTCACCGTCTACAAAGACGACAACGATGCGGTGAACTTCTGGAAGAAGACTGCAGGGCTTCCCGACGAGCGCATCCAACGACTGGACATGGACACGAACTACTGGTCGACCGGCCAGCCGGGACCGGCCGGGCCGTGTTCGGAAATCTTCTTCGACCGTGGCCCCGCGTACGGCATCGACGGGGGACCGGCGACCGACGACGATCGCTACGTCGAAATTTGGAACCTCGTCTTCATGCAGTATCTGCGTGGGGAAGGTAGTGGCAAGAACTTCGACATCCTGGGCGAGCTGCCGAAGAAGAACATCGACACCGGCATGGGCATGGAGCGCGTGGCGTTCATCAAGCAGGGTGTTGAGAACATGTACGAGATCGACCAGGTGAGGCCGGTGCTCGATCGAGCGTCCGAACTCTCCCGCCGGGCATACGGAGCCAACCACGAAGACGACGTGCGGATGCGCGTGATCGCGGACCACGTTCGTTCAAGCCTCATGCTGATGTCTGACGGCGTGACTCCAGCCAACGAAGGTCGCGGCTACATCCTGCGCCGGCTCATGCGCCGCACGATTCGCTCGATGCGCCTGCTTGGCGTCGAAGAGCCGACATTTGCTGAGCTGTTCCCTGCGTCGCGCGATGCTATGAAGGCCCAGTACCCCGAAGTGTCGACGGACTACGACCGCATCTCCCGCCTAGCCCTCGCCGAGGAAGAGACCTTCCTGCGCACGCTCGCAAGCGGCACAACGATCCTGGATGTTGCCGTCGCGCGCACCCAGCAAGCCGGAACAAAGGAGCTCTCCAGCGACACCGCGTTCCTCCTGCACGACACTTACGGTTTTCCGATCGACCTCACCCTGGAAATCGCGGAGGAGGCCGGGCTTACCGTCGACAAGGATGCGTTCGACGTGCTCATGCATCACCAGCGCACAATCGCCAAGGCCGACGCTAAGTCGAAGAAGCAGCACCTCGCCGACCTCTCGGTCTACAGCGCATTCCGCGCCAAAGGCGAAACAGTGTTCACCGGCTATGACTACCTGACGACGGAGAGCACCATCCTCGGTCTCATCGTCGATGGTGCATCAGTCACGAAGGCGACATCCGGTCAGATTGCCGAAGTCATCCTCGCCGAGACATCGCTCTACCCGGAATCGGGCGGCCAGGAGGCCGACGCCGGCACTATTGTCGGTGCGGGCTTCGAGCTCGAAGTGCTTGACGTGCAGCGCCCGGTCAAGGGTCTCGTCAGCCACAAGGTGCAGGTCACGTCGGGAGAAGTCGGCGTCGGGGATGCCGCGACGACCCTTGTCGACCCGGACTGGCGTCGCGGGGCGACGCAGGCACACTCCGCGACCCACCTAATTCATGCCGCGCTGCGCCAGATCCTCGGCCCGGAAGCGCACCAGTCTGGCTCCTACAACAAGGCCGGGTTCATGCGTCTCGACTTCTCGTGGAGCCAGGCGCTGTCGGCGGCAACGAAAAGCGAGATCGAAGAGGTGGCAAACAACGCGGTGCGCGACAACCTCGAAGTGACCACGCGCATCCTGCCACTAAAAGAAGCAAAGGCGCTCGGCGCGATGGCCCTCTTTAGTGAGAAGTATGGCGACACCGTGCGCGTCGTCGAGATCGGCGGCCCCTGGTCGCTGGAGCTCTGCGCCGGCACGCACGTGACACGGTCATCCGAGGTCGGTTTGATCAGCGTCGTCGGGGAGTCGTCAGTCGGTTCGACAAACCGACGCATCGAGTCGCTCGTCGGTATCGAAGCCTTCCGCGACCTCGCGGCAGAGCGTGCGATCGTGTCGGAGCTCAGTAGCTCTCTCAAGGTTCCTCGCGACCAGTTGCAGGAACGCATCGCATCGCTGGCAGCTGACCTGAAGGCGGCCGAGCGTCGAATTGCCCAGTTCGAGCAGGGACAGCTCGCTCAACGGGTGCCGGCACTTGTGGCGAACGCCCGCTCCATCGGCTCGGTGACTGTGATCGCGGAGCACGTCGGCGCGGTGGGCTCGAGCGACGACTTGCGCGGACTCGTCACCAGCGTGCGCGGGCAACTGGGCAGCTCGGCATCTGTTGTCGCACTTGCCGCAGAGATCGACGGGAAGCCAGCAGTAATCGTCGCGACGAACGACGAGTCGCGTGCAGCTGGTTTGAGGGCAGGTGGCCTCGCGAAAATCGCTGCAGGAATCCTTGGCGGCGGCGGGGGCGGTAAGGATGATCTTGCGCAAGGCGGTGGATCGGATCTCGCCTCGATCCCCGCGGCGCTCGACGCTATCGCCACTGCAGTCGCGGCCTCAACTGGCACTGCCTAGTCGATGCGCCACGGGGTCAGGCTCGGCGTGGATGTGGGCACAGCCCGCATCGGAATAGCGCGCAGCGACTTCCACGGGATGCTGGCAACACCTATCGAGACTGTGGCTCGGGGCGGGGGAGATACCGCACGCATCACCGAAATTGTCGAGGAAGTCGGCGCAGTCGAAATCATCGTCGGGCTTCCGTTGGCGCTTTCTGGGCGCGAAACCGCCTCGACGGGAGACGCAAAGGCGTTCGCGCTGACAATTGCCAATCTGGGTATAGCGCCAGTGCGTCTGGTCGACGAGAGACTCTCCACTGTGTCGGCAGCGAGCATGCTACGTGGAGCGGGACGAACCGCCAAGAACTCGCGTTCCGTCATTGATCAGGTAGCCGCGGTTATAATTTTGCAGCACGCCCTCGACTTCGAGCGTTCGGTCGAACACCCGCCCGGTACCGTCGTCGCCCCCGAGCAAGGATTGTGAATATGGCCGAAGAGCCGAGCTGGGAAGACCTCTTCAACCCCAACCCGACTCCGCGGGAACCCGTGGCGCCCGATGAGAACGCGCCCGTGGAGCCTCCCCAGGTGGTCCCGCCAACGCAGGCTTACCCACCGCAGCCTCCGATCGCAGCCGTTCCCGCGCAAAGCGCGCCAACGCCGCAATCAGCTGCTGCGCCGAACCCCTTCGCGGGAGTATTCGAAACAAATTCCCCGCCGCAGGCTGCGCCTTTTGTCGGTATGCCGCCGGCAGCGCAGCAGTCTCCGACTGCCCAGCAGTCTCCGGCAGCGCAGCAGGTTCCGACCGCCCAGCAGTCTCCGGCAGCGCAGCAGGTTCCGACCGCCCAGCAGTATCCGTCGGCGCAGCAGAATCCCGGCCCGCAGCAGTACCCGTCCGGCCCGCAGGTTCCGAGTGCCGAGCAGTATCCGCAGGCCCAGGAATTTCCGCCGGCACAGCCAGCCTTCCCGACGGCAGAGCCAACCGGCGCACATTCGGATGCTGTGCCGGGGCCGTCTACTGTGCCTCCCGTGGCGTACCCGCCCGCTGCCGAGTCGTACGCCCAAACCGAGTCCTACTTTTCGGACGCTCCAACCCCACCTGCGCCACAGTCAGAGGCGGACGACCCTTTCGCCGGGCTGTTCGGCGCTCCGCGCGTGGCTGCGCCCGAGGAGCCGACGCCAGTTGACTCTGGGTCTCCCACGCCTTGGCCGGTCGGCCCACCCGTGGGTGCTCACCCACCTGCCGAGGCCGAAACGCCCACTGAGGCGTACCCGGCCGATACTCCGATCGCGCCCGCAGCACAGTCGTCGGATGACCCATTCGCCGGGTTGTTCGGTGAC
>JBDUDZ010000007.1:0-20637 GCA_040002635.1 Rhodoglobus sp. | reverse complement strand
ACGCCGGTGTAGCCGCCCTTGCGGGCGAAGTTGAAGGTGAGGCGAGCCCCCCAGATGGTGACGAGCACCGCCATGACATCAAGCCGGGCATCCGCAAGCCCTGCTGCCACGGCGAAGATCCACACATAGGCGACGGGCACGATCGACCACAGGCGATCGACCCAGGAGTTGTCGTGGCTCACGAGCGAGGCAATCCAGACGAAAAGGACGACGGCGGCAGCGACGAGGATTGTCACAAGTAGTGGGTTCACTCCGGCATCCTATTACCGGCCTTCCGGTCGCTAGAATCGTCGGTCATGGGAGCTAACCGGGCAAGCGAGGTGAGCCAGCGGATCTTCACCGTCCCCAACATCCTGAGTTTCCTGCGGTTGCTCATGGTGCCCGTCTTTCTCACCCTCATCATCGGCGGGCAGGACGGCTACGCCTTGCTGGTGCTGGTGATTTCCAGCGTTACCGACTTCCTCGACGGGCAGATTGCGCGCCGCTTCCACCAGGTTTCGCGGCTCGGACAATTGCTCGATCCGGCAGCGGACCGGCTCTTCATCTTTGCGGCGCTTACCGGGTTAGCGATCCGCGATGTGATCCCGTGGTGGCTTTTCATTGCGATTGTGGCACGGGACGTCATGCTGCTGATCCTTGGCGTCACTGGCGCCAACTTCGGCTACGGCCCGCTGCCCGTCCACCATCTCGGCAAGATGGCGACGCTCTGCCTGTTCTACGCGCTGCCCATCCTGATGATCGGCCAGGCCTTCCCGAATGCCGCATTCGTGACCGATCCGATCGGTTGGGCGTTCGCACTGTGGGGAGTCTTCCTCTACTGGTGGGCGGGAATCATCTACCTTGTGGAGACTGTGCGTCTGATCCGAATTCCGAGGGATGCAGTGGCCGCCGAATCAGATACTCTGAACAGCTAAAGGAGGGTCACGATGGTCGATTCCGCGAATCCGGACAATACCGCTGGGGATGTGCCTCCGGGGGAGCCGTCGCGCGATGACTCGACGGCGCACTACGGGGACGAATTCGGAGCGCAGCTTGCCGCGCTTGACGGCGATGTGTCGGCTGAGGAACTTGAGGCCATCGCGGCGCTGCCTTCGCGCTCCGCACTGCTCGTGGTTCGCCGCGGCCCGAATATCGGGGCACGGTTTCTCCTCGACGCCGATGTGACAACCGTGGGCCGCCATCCCGAAGCCGACATCTTCCTCGATGACGTCACGGTCTCCCGACGCCATGCAGAGTTCATCCGCCACGGGTCGAGCTTTCAGGTGAAAGACCTCGGTTCGCTCAACGGCACGTATTTTGATGGCGTCCGCATAGATACCGCTCTGCTCAGCGACGGCGCCGAAGTGCAGGTTGGCAAGTTCCGTCTCACGTTCTACGCGTCGCGTCTTGACCTGGCGCACCTGGCTGGCCGGTAGTGGCCCGCCTCGCCACGCAGCCCCGGACGCCTCCGGCCGTAAACCTACTGAGCATCGGACAGGTGCTCGCAAAACTCAATCCGGAGTTTCCTGACCTCTCGCCGTCGAAGCTGCGCTTTCTTGAGGAGCGCCAGCTCGTCGCGCCAGCACGGACCGAGTCTGGCTATCGCAAGTTCTCGCCGAGCGACATGGACCGGCTGCGTTTCGTACTCGCGATGCAGCGTGACCACTACTTGCCGCTCAAGGTGATCCGCGGCTACCTGGCTGAGATGGATGCCGGGCACTCGCCCGAATTGCCCGGCGGCGCCGTCGCAGCCCCATCGATGCTCTCCTCGGAGCGAAAGTTCAGCCGCGAGGAGCTCATCCGCGAGGCTGGCGCTAATTCAATGTTGCTGGGCGACGCGATCACGGCGTCGCTCATTATGCCGGCGGAGCTGTTCGGAGAAGACGCGCTCGCGGTGCTCAAATCGCTCGTCGAACTACAGCGCTCGGGTATCGAACCGCGTCACCTCCGGGGATTCCGCGCGGCGGCGGAGCGCGAGCTCGGGCTCATCGAGAACGCGCTCATGCCTGTGGCGCGGCGCAAAGACGCATCGAGCCGCGCCCGGGCTGCCGAGATGGCACGCGAGATCGCCGGCCAACTCGAGATTGTTCGCAGCAGTCTGATCCGATCCGCCCTCAGCCGTCTCGATTCGTAGTACCGTCGGGACTACCCCTTGGCGATACCCGCAGTTCCGACACGCCAAGGCAATGTCGTTGATCGTGCGGGGGCGTGGGTACCGTGGGGTTACACGAAACATTAAGTGTTAACTTCAACTTGAAGGTTAGGGCCGAACTATGAGTGAGACCGAACTCAGCCGTAGCGACGACTCTCGCTACGACCTTGGCCTACTCTTCACAGACGGCATGCCCGATCTGGATGCTGACGCCGGCTATCGCGGAGCAATCGCGGCGCGCGCGGCTGGAATCAGCTACCGACAGCTGGATTACTGGGCTCGCACGCAGCTCGTCGAGCCGACGGTGCGCGGTGCGGCAGGTTCGGGTTCGCAGCGGCTTTACGGCTTCCGCGACATCCTCGTGCTTAAGCTCGTCAAGCGTCTGCTCGACACGGGAATCTCGCTGCAGCAGATCCGCGTCGCGGTCAACCAGCTGCGCGAGTCAGGCATCAGCGACCTCGCGCAGACCACGCTCATGAGCGACGGCGCTAGCGTCTACCTGTGCACTTCGAGCGACGAGGTGATCGATCTCGTCAGCCGCGGCCAGGGCGTCTTCGGTATTGCCGTTGGCAAGGTTCTTCGCGAGGTCGAGCACGACCTCGTCGAACTCGACTCGGTCAAGGGCGAAGACCCGATGGACGAACTGGCGCGTCGCCGGGCAGTTCGCACCGCTTGAGTCACTAGTACCGTCGCGTACGGCTGCGGCAATTCATCATTCAGGACATGGTGATGCGGCAGTCGTTGGACTAGCGCGTGGGACCGCGTTACTCACGCACGTCCCCATCTGCCACATCGTGTCGTGAATGATGCACGTAGGCAGCAGCTAGGGACGCGTCGAGTCAAACAGGCTCGTTGGCGAATTCGCCGATGCGCGCAGTGCGCATCACGCGCTCGAGCAGCTGGTCGAAGTTGCGGGCCATCTCCTGGGCGCTCTCGCCCGGCCAGACGTGTAACGGCTTCGCGGCGCCCTGGGCCTGCTGCAGAGACGTGCGTTCGGGCAGCTGGGGCGACAGCACGAGCGGGCCGAACATGTCGCGCAGTTCTTTGATGCGGAACTGGTGCTCGAGCGACTGAACGCGCAGGCGATTGACAATGATGCCGAGCGGCTGGAGGCGAGGGGAGAGGCCACGACGGATTTCTTCGATCGCACGCAGCGCGCGATCTGCTGCAGCGACCGAGAACAGCCCAGGCTCGGTCACGATGGTGACGCGGTCGCTGGCGGCCCAGGCGGTGCGGGTGAGTGCGTTGAGTGACGGAGCGCAGTCGATGAGCACGAGATCGTAATCGGCCTCGACATTGGCCAGGGCCTCTTCGAGCTTCCAGATATCGCGGATGCTGGGGTGCGGTCCATCGAAATTGATTGCCGAAGGCGAACCGATGAGTACGTCCACCTTGCCGGGGCGACCCTTCGTCCAGCCGCTCGGCGCGATCGCGGCGCGCACGATCTTCTCCTTGGGAGAGGCGAGCACGTCGGCAACGTTGAGATGACCGCCGACCTCGATGTCCATGCCGGTCGAGACGTCAGATTGCGGGTCGAGATCGACAACGAGAGTTCGCAGGCCGCGAGCGAAGGCGGCCGAGGCGAGCCCGAGCGTCACTGTGGTCTTTCCCACGCCTCCTTTGAGGGAGCTGACGCTAAGTACATGCACGAGTAACGACGATACCTTCACTACTGTTAAAGAACCTAAATCAGGCGTCCGCGGCGGGTCACGCAAAGGCAATTGCCAGCGTTCGCGCGCCGTAGGCTGGAAGACGTCGAAAGGACCGGATGTTCACGAAGATTCTCGTAGCCAACCGAGGCGAGATCGCCATCCGCGCTATGCGCGCAGCGTTCGAACTTGGTGCCAAGACTGTCGCGGTATTCCCTTACGAGGATCGCAATTCGATGCACCGGTTGAAGGCCGATGAGGCATATCAGATCGGCGAGGAGGGCCACCCAGTGCGGGCGTACCTCGACGTCGACGAGATTATCCGCGTCGCAAAAGAATCTGGCGCCGACGCGATCTACCCCGGCTACGGGTTTCTTTCTGAAAACCCAGACTTGGCCGCCGCCGCTGCAGCGGCTGGCATCACGTTTATCGGCCCCCCGACGCACGTGCTCGAGATGGCAGGCAACAAGGTCACCGCCAAAGAACACGCGATCGAGGCTGGCGTGCCGGTGCTCAAGTCGACTCCGGCATCCCGCGACATCGAAGAACTGCTTGCTGGCGCGGAAGCGATCGGCTTCCCGATCTTCGCCAAGGCTGTTGCCGGTGGTGGCGGCCGCGGCATGCGACGCGTCGAAACAATGGATGGGCTGCGCTCGGCCCTTGAAGAAGCCATGCGTGAGGCTGACAGCGCGTTCGGTGACCCCACGATGTTCCTCGAGCAGGCCGTCGTGCGGCCGCGTCATATCGAGGTGCAGATCCTCGCGGACTCGACGGGGGAGACCGTCCACCTGTTCGAGCGCGACTGCTCGGTGCAGCGACGCCACCAAAAGGTCATCGAGATAGCCCCGGCCCCGAACCTCGACGAGGACATCCGCCAGGCGATGTATCGCGACGCGATCGCGTTCGCCCGCTCGATCAACTACCAGAACGCTGGCACCGTCGAGTTCCTTCTCGACACCGTGGGGGAGCGCAAGGGCAAGCACTTCTTCATCGAGATGAACCCGCGCATTCAGGTCGAACACACGGTGACGGAAGAGGTCACCGACGTCGACCTCGTGCAATCGCAGATGCGCATTGCGGCGGGGGAGACCCTTGACGAGCTCGGTCTCAAGCAGGAGAACCTGCACTTGCGCGGTGCCGCGCTGCAGTGCCGCATCACAACGGAAGACCCGGCGCAGGGGTTCCGGCCCGACACCGGCAAGATCACGACCTATCGCTCGCCTGGTGGAGCGGGCATCCGCCTCGATGGTGGCACGGTGTCTGCGGGCGCCCAGGTGTCGCCGTATTTCGACTCGATGCTCGTCAAGATGACCTGCCGTGGGCGCGACTTTACCGCCGCTGTGACTCGGGCAAAGCGTGGTCTTGCCGAGTTCCGACTGCGGGGCGTGACGACCAACATCCCGTTCTTGCAGGCAGTGCTCGATGACCCGGATTTCGCGGCCGGCGACCTGAGTACGTCATTCATCGAAGAGCGACCGTGGTTGGTGCGCGGCCACGTCTCCAAAGATCGCGGCACCAAGGTGCTCTCCTGGCTTGCAGATGTCACGGTCAACCAGCCCAACGGCCCCGGCACCGGTCTCATCAGCCCTTCGCTCAAGCTGCCCGTCGTGGACCTCGATGCGACGGCTCCCGACGGCTCCCGCCAGCGACTGCTGGAGCTCGGTCCCGTCGGTTTCGCTGCGGCGTTGCGTGCCCAGACTCCGCTCGCCGTCACGGAGACGACGTTCCGCGACGCGCACCAGTCGCTGCTCGCGACTCGAGTGCGCACGCGCGACCTCGCGGCCGTACTTCCGCACGTCGCTCGCCTGACGCCGCAACTGCTCTCGGTAGAGGCCTGGGGCGGGGCGACCTACGACGTCTCGCTGCGGTTCCTCAACGAAGACCCCTGGGAGCGCCTGGCCACGATGCGCGAGGCCCTGCCCAACATCGCCATCCAGATGCTGCTTCGGGGGCGCAACACCGTCGGATACACGCCCTATCCCACCGCGGTCACCGATGCGTTCGTGAAGGAGGCGGCGGCCACCGGGGTAGACATCTTCCGCATCTTCGACGCGCTCAATGACGTTTCGCAGATGAAGCCGGCGATCGATGCCGTGCTGGAAACCGGCACAGCCGTCGCCGAGGTCGCCCTCTGTTACACCGCAGACCTGCTCGACCCGGCCGAAACGCTCTACACGCTCGACTACTACCTGCGGCTCGCCGACGAGATGGTCGCCGCCGGCGCCCACATCCTGGCCATCAAAGACATGGCGGGCCTGCTGCGGGCCGAAGCCGCTTTCGAGCTCGTCACGGCCCTGCGTGCCCGGTTCGACCTCCCGGTGCACGTGCACACCCACGACACTGCTGGAGGCCAGCTCGCCACGCTGCTGGCGGCATCTCGTGCCGGTGCGGATGCAGTGGATGTTGCGAGCGCCCCGATGGCGGGAACCACGAGCCAGCCCTCCGCCTCTGCACTCGTCGCGGCGCTTGCGCACACCGAGCGGGACACCGGCATCTCGCTGCAGGCCGTCTCAGACCTGGAGCCCTATTGGGAAGCCGTGCGGCACATCTACAAGCCGTTCGAGTCGGGGCTGCCCGGCCCTACCGGCCGGGTCTACAAGCACGAGATACCTGGCGGGCAGCTCTCGAACCTCCGCCAACAGGCAATCGCGTTGGGCCTCGCCGACCACTTCGAAAAAATCGAAGACCTGTATGCGGCGGCGAACCGCATCCTCGGGCGTCCGCCCAAGGTGACGCCATCATCGAAGGTCGTGGGCGACCTCGCACTGGCCCTGGCCGCCGTTAATGCCGACCCTGACGACTTCGAGCAGAACCCGGACAAGTACGACATTCCGGACTCCGTCGTCGGTTTTATGGCGGGCGAGCTCGGTGAACTTCCCGGTGGTTGGCCCGAGCCGTTCCGCACCAAGGTGCTGAAGGGGCGCACGGTCAATATCGGTGTGGAGCCAATCTCGGACGAAGACGCCGCCGCACTTGAGGTGCCGGGCACCGAGCGCCAAGCAACCCTGAATCGACTCCTGTTTGCCGGGCCGACGAAAGTATTCGAGCAGGCTCGCGAGACCTATGGCGACCTGTCGGTGCTGGACACCATCGACTATCTCTATGGGTTGCGACAGGGTGCGGAACACATCGTCGAGATCGACAAGGGCGTCAAGCTCTACGTCGGGCTTGAAGCGATTGGCGATGCCGATGATCGCGGAATCCGCACGGTCATCGCGACGCTTAACGGTCAGTCGCGGCCGATCTCCGTTCGCGATCAGTCGGTCAAGGTCGACAGCAAGGCGGCCGAAAAAGCCGATCCAACTCGGCCCGGTCACGTCGCCGCACCGTTCTCCGGGGTAGTAACGCTTCAGGTCAGCGAAGGCGATTCAGTCGAAGTGGGCCAGACTGTCGCATCGATCGAGGCCATGAAAATGGAGGCCGGAATCACGGCGAACGTCGCGGGGGTTGTTAGACGGCTCACTATCGGCAAGGCCCAGCAGGTGGATGGCGGCGACTTGCTCCTCGAGATCGACGCATCGTAGTTTTGCCAGTAGCTGCCTCTATAGGGGCGGAGTCACTGCTAGTGGGCTGCTGTCCTTGGCCTACCTGTGAGCGCTCGAAGGAATGCTCTGGACGTTTTGGTAGACTCAGGGGCAACACACTGAGAGGGATGCAGCGTGACTACCAGACAAAAAATCCACGGCGAGGGTGTGTCTGGCATACCTTTGGCCGCTGTGCCGACGTCGACGCCGGGCAATGAATTCGCCCCAGTAACCGACATGATCTACACGGTCTCTTTGCCCGTGGCTGTGCATGAGACACCGGATGACGAGGCCGCGGTGGCAATCGCCGACATCGCGATCGTGCCCGTCTACCTCGATTCTTCGGCGCCGAGCACCATGTCGATCTCGGTGGTCACCGAGGATTCGCTCACGGTGCCCGAGACCACTGATTTCGGCCCCGTGATCCCTGCGCTGCCCGAGTCTGACGACGTCCGCGTCCGACGGCACAGCTCGCGCCGGAACATCAGGAAGCCGGTTGTGGTGGAGAAGCCGACCCGCCGGCGCAAACGACCGCGCCGCCCTGCTCCCGAGGGCCTGCTCCAGCACGCTCTTTACAGCGGAACATTTCACCTCGTGAATGTGGGCGACTCGTGGGCGGTGCGCCAGCGCAAAGCCCTTGACGCGCGCATAGCGCGCTCCTTTGACAGCCGCACCCGATTTGTCCCGGTGCTATCGCGCAAGGGGGGCGTCGGAGCGACGACGGTCACGGCGCTCATGGCAATGGCTTTTGCCGATGTACGTGACGACCGGGTCATCGCGATCGACACCAATCCCGATCGCGGCACCTTGGGCGACCGTGTCACTCGAACGACGCGGTCAACTGTGCGCGACGTTGTAGCCCGGTCGCGGAGAATCGAGTCGGCCGAGCAGTTCGTGAGTCACGTGTCGACCGATGTGACGGGTCTTGATGTGCTCGCCTCTGACGCCTCTCCAAGCAGGTCGACTCCCCTCGGGGAGCACGGATTCACTGCGGTAGCCGACGTGGCATCGCAGTTCTATGCATTGGCCGTCACCGACGGTGGCAGCGGCGTAGTGCACGCAGCCGCGAAAGCGGCACTGCAGCGAGCGGATGCCGTTGTCATAGTTTCGGGAGCGGGCGTAGACGAGGCGCGCTCGGCATCCGAGTTGCTGACCTGGCTCGAAACAAACGGATACGGCGAGCTGGCCGAGAACGCCGTACTCGCCCTCAACACGGCGACCATAGGCACCAACCTCGACAAGGTCGAGGAGATCGAGGCGCATTTTGCGGCGCGCGTTCGCGAGATCGTGCGCATTCCGTACGACCCGCTGCTGGCGAGCGGCTCGGTAATCCACTATCAGGATCTAAAGCCGTTCACCCGTGAGGTTGCCCGAGATCTTGCCGCATTGGTTGCCGACGGCCTGGCGGAGCCAGAATCTACATCCACTGCAGTCGACGTGGGCGTGGACGCCTGATCGATGGCAGAACGACCGATTCGCCTGTTTGGCGATCCCGTGCTCCGCTCTGTCTGCGACCCTATTCGCATCGGTGATCGGCGTGCCACTGTGCTCGTGACCGATCTGCTCGAGACAGTGCGGCTGCCCGGTCGCGCCGGTCTCGCGGCGAACCAGATCGGGGTCGGGTTACGCGCCTTCAGCTACAACGTCGATGACGTGGTTGGATACCTCATCAATCCCGTCATCGCTGAGTTGTCGGGGGAGCCCGAACTCGTAGACGAGGGTTGCCTCTCGGTGCCTGGTTTCTATTTTCCGCGGATGCGTTATCCGTATGCCCGCGTCACGGGCCTCGACCTCGAAGGCAATGCGGTTGAGCTCAGCGGCGACGGACTCATGGCGCAGGCGCTCCAACACGAGGTGGACCACCTCGACGGCCATCTCTTCATCGAAGGCCTCGCGCCCGAAGTGAAACGCGAGGCCATGCGATTGATCCGCTTGGCACCCTGGTATTAGCGGAGCATTAGTGACTGACTGACACGCCCTCGGTCTCGGTCGAGCTGCCTGTGTACATCCCGTCGATCACATCGGCGAAGTCTTTAAGGATGACATTGCGCTTGATCGAGAGCTTCGGCGTGAGGTGGCCGCTGGCCTCGGTGAGGTCGATGTCGAGGATCTGGAACTTGCGGATCGACTCCGCTCGCGAGACCTTCGAGTTTGCGGCATCCACGGCCCGTTGCACCTCGGCGACTACCTTGGGGTCGCGCGCAGCGTCAGCTAGTGACATCGAGCCATCCATGCCGTTGTTCTTGAGCCAGGCGGGGAGCATTTCCTCATCGAGAGTGATCAGCGCCGAGATGAATGGCTTCTGGTCACCGCAGACGATCACCTGACCGACGATGGGATTCGCGCGGATTGGGTCTTCGAGGGTGGCGGGGGAGACTTTCTTTCCACCGGCTGTAGCGATGATCTCCTTTTTGCGGCCGGTGATCTCGAGGTAGCCGTCGTCGTCGATCGTGCCGATGTCACCGGTGCGGAACCACTCGCCGTCGAAGGCCTCGGCCGTCGCCTCCGCGTTGTTCCAGTAGCCCGCGAACACGTCAACGCCCTTGGCCTGGATTTCTCCGTCTTCGGCAATACGCACCGAAACTCCGGGAAGCGGCGGGCCGACCTTTCCGATTTTGAAATTCGACGGAATGTTTACCGAGATTGGCGCCGTGGTCTCGGTGAGCCCGTAGCCCTCGAGGATTGTCAGGCCGAGGCTGCGATAGAAATGACCCAGCCGGAGGCCGAGCGGGGCCGAGCCAGAGACCGCGTAGACCACGCGCCCACCCAGTGCCTCGCGAATCTTGGACAGCACGAGCCGGTCGAAGAGTGCAAACTGCAGCTTGAGCCCGAGCGGTACGTGGCCGGCATCGAGCGCCTTGGAGTGTTCGATTGCCACCGCCGCCGCGCGCCGGAAGATCTTCCCCTTGCCGCCGGATTCGGCTTTTTGCTCTGAGGAGTTATAAACCTTCTCGAAGACGCGGGGCACGGCCAGCAGGAAGGTCGGGCGGAAGGACGCCATCGACGGTAGGAGGAGCTTCGTGTCTGGCTGGTGACCGACCTTCACACCGCCGTGCACAGAGAGCACAGCTATAAAGCGCGCGAAGACGTGCGCCATGGTGATGAACAGCAGCGTGCTGGAGTCTGGGTTGACTACCTCGGGAATTGCTTCGCGAGCGTTACGCGAAAGCTCGACGAAGTTGGAATGCGTGAGGATGCAGCCCTTCGGCTTGCCTGTCGTGCCGGAGGTGTAGATGAGCGTGGCGAGGTCTGAACCTTTGGCAATCGTGCGACGGCGCTCGATCTCGGCGTCAGTGACGTCAGTGCCACCCTTCACCAGTTTGTCAAGATCGCCGAGGTCGATCTTCCAGGCATGAACAACGGCAGGCACATCAGCGGCGATCTCGTCGAAGCGAGAGAAGTGCTCGGCAGTTTCGGTGATGATGCCGATGGCGCCAGAGTCTGACAGCTCCCAGAGAATCTGCGTGGGGGCAGAGGTCTCGTAGATAGGAACCAGAACCGCGCCGGCGAACCACGCGGCGAAGTCGATGAGCGTCCACTCGTAACGGGTCTTGCACATGAGCCCGATCTTGTCTCCGGGCTGGATGCCTGCTGCCGCGAAGCCCTTGGCGAGGGCAACAACCTGGGCGAGGAACTCGCTTGCCGTGACATCCTGCCAGCCACCCGCCTCGGTGGGCAGGGCGAAGAGCGCACGATCCGGGGTGGCCTTCACCCGGTCGATCAATAGGTCCGTCGCGTTGGCGTTCGGATCGGCTTTGACAATTGCTGGTACGTCGAACTGTTTCACGGTAACTCCTTTGGCACCGGTTGGGCGTATCACTACATTCTAAGCCGGAACCCCGTGGGGATGCCGGGAGTCGGTGTGAGGGGGTGGTTGGGGGCAGGCAACTGCCTAGCTTGTAAGCTCAAACACCGTGCATGCGATTGGTATTGATATCGGCGGAACGAAGATCGCCGGAGCTGTGGTTTCTGAGACGGGCGAAATCCTCGCTGAGCACCGGGTAGCAACGCAGGCGGGAGACTCGCAGGCGATCATCGACGCGGTTGTTGCGATGATAGAAAACCTCGCGAGCGGGCACACAGTCGGCGCCGCCGGGGTCGCCGCGCCCGGCTTCATCGACGCGGCCCAGTCGACCGTGTACTACACGCCAAACATCAGCTGGCGCAACGAGCCATTGCGCGAGCGCCTGCAATCCCGGCTCAACCTAGACATCACAATTGACAACGACGCGAATGCTGCCGGATGGGCGGAGTTCCGTTTCGGTGCCGGCCGCGGTGTCTCGGATATGACGATGCTCACCATCGGAACCGGGGTCGGCGGAGCCATCGTCACTCGCGATCACTTGTTTCGCGGCGGCTTCGGCGCGGGCGCCGAACTCGGCCATCTCCGTATCGTGCCCGAAGGGCTACCTTGCGGGTGCGGGGCACGAGGCTGCATCGAGCAATATGGCTCGGGCCGCGCCCTCTTGCGCATGGCGAACGAGATAGCCGACGTCGGCGGAATCGGTTTGGCCCTCGCCGAAGCCCGACGAGAGCACGGCGAACTTGACGGCGACATCGTGGGCGGTTTGATCGCCGCAGGCGATCCCGGTGCGATCCACGCGCTCGAAGAGCTCGGGCACTGGCTCGGCCAGGCCTGCGCATCGCTCAGCGCCGTGCTCGATCCTCAACTGTTCGTGTTCGGTGGTGGTGTCGCGGTGGCCGGCGATCTGCTGCTCGACCCGATCCGTGATTCCTTTCGATCGCATCTGCCGGCCAAGGGCTACCACCCCGAGCCGGAGTTTGTCATCGCCCAGCTTGTCAACAACGCGGGGGTCGTTGGCGCTGCCGACCTCGCCCGCATCTACTCGCGCACGGGTTAGCGCGGGCTAGAGTGGGATTCCCGGCCGGAGGTGTGCAATGTTCTACTGGTTCATGAAGAACCTGGTGGCAGGCCCGATCCTCAAGACGGTATTCCGACCCTGGGTGACGGGGCTCGACAATATCCCGAAACGCGGGGGAGTCATCCTCGCAAGCAATCACCTCTCCGTCATTGATTCGGTGATCCTTCCGCTGGTGATTGACCGCCGGATCTTTTTCCTCGCTAAGAGCGACTATTTCACCGGGCGCGGCTTCAAAAACTGGGCGATAAAGCACTTTCTGCTCGGCACCGGAATGCTCCCCATTGATCGCTCAGGAGGCAAGGCCTCGGAAGCGTCGCTGAATACCGGTCTGGCCGTCGTCGCACGCGGCGAAGTTCTCGGCATCTATCCCGAGGGCACTCGCAGCCCGGATGGCAAGATGTACCGCGGCCGTACCGGAGTCGCTCGCATGATCCTCGAGGGTCACGTTCCTGTAGTGCCGGTGGCCATGGTGGATACCGAGAAAGTGATGCCGATCGGCAGCAAGCTGCCCAAGGTTCGGCGCATCGGCATCGTGTTTGGTAAGCCCCTCGATTTCACCCGGTTCGAGGGCATGGAGAGTGACCGCTTCATCCTGCGCTCCATAACCGACGAGATCATGTACGAATTGAGCCGGATCAGCGGACAGGAATATGTCGACGTCTATGCGAGTTCGGTCAGAGAGAAGTTGGGCTCGCGCAAGCGCTAGGCTTCGCTGGGCTTGCTAGATCCATACTTCTTGCCCGCAGATATTCGTTTCGCAGTTAAGGAAATTCCCTCGTGGTAGACCCGTCAGACCCAGTCGTGCTCGCCGATCCCGCAGTGATCGCCGGACTCGACCACTGGCGCACGCTGCCCATCAAGCAGCAACCCGAATGGCCGGATGCCGAGGCAGTCGGCGCCGCATCCGCCAAGATCGCGACTCTCCCGCCGCTCATCTTCGCCGGTGAGGCGGACGACCTGCGCGACCGCCTGGCCAAGGCCGCGCGTGGAGAGGCATTCCTGCTGCAGGGCGGCGACTGTGCCGAAACCTTCGCGGGGGCGACAGCCCAGAACATCCGCGACCGCGTCAAGACGATCCTGCAGATGGCAGTGGTGCTCACCTACGGCGCCTCCAAGCCGATCATCAAAATGGGGCGCATGGCCGGCCAGTTTGCCAAGCCACGCTCCAGCGACATGGAGACCCGCGGCGACGTCACCTTGCCCGCCTACCGTGGCGACATCGTCAATGGCTACGACTTCACTCCCGAGTCGCGTCGGGCCGACCCGGCTCGGCTGGTCGAGGGATACCACACCGCGGCATCCACCCTGAATCTGGTGCGCGCTTTCACCCAGGGTGGTTTCGCAGACCTGCGCCAGGTGCACTCCTGGAACAAGGGCTTCGCGTCGAACCCGGCGAACCGTGCCTACGAGAAGGTCGCGAATGAGATCGACAAGGCGATCAAGTTCATGGAGGCCGCGGGCGCCGACTTCGATGAACTCAAGCGCGTGGAGTTCTACTCGAGCCATGAGGGCCTGCTCATGGACTATGAGCGGCCCATGACCCGCATCGATTCGCGAACGGGCACGCCATACAACACCAGTGCGCACTTCCTGTGGGTGGGGGAGCGCACCCGCGATCTCGACGGCGCGCACATTGACTACTTCTCGCGAGTCCGCAATCCGATCGGCATCAAGCTTGGCCCGTCGACGACTGCAGACACCCTGGAGAAGCTGATCGACAAGCTCGACCCCAATCGCGAGCCCGGCCGTCTCACTTTCATCACCCGCATGGGTGCTGGCACAGTGCGGGATGCCCTTCCTCCGCTCCTGGAGGCAATCAAGGGCATGGATGCGCTTCCGCTGTGGGTCAGCGATCCTATGCACGGCAATGGGCTGACCACCCCCAACGGCTACAAGACACGGCGTTTCGACGACGTTGTCGACGAGGTGAAGGGTTTCTTCGAGGCACACCGGGCTGCGGGAACCTACCCTGGGGGAATCCACATCGAGCTGACCGGCGACGACGTTACGGAGTGCCTGGGCGGTTCCGAGCAGATCGACGAGGCGACACTCGCGACTCGCTATGAGTCGCTCTGCGACCCGCGACTTAACCACATGCAATCCCTGGAGCTTGCGTTCCTGGTTGCCGAGGAGCTTTCCGCGGTCTGAGTGTCGTCCGCGTGGTGCATCCTCTGCAGATGAGCGAGTTCGACATCGTCTACGGCGGTTGGTCTGCAACAAATCGACCGCTTCGCGAGCTGTTCGTTGGCAGCGTCGACCGGTAGGAGTTCACCGCGACTTGGGAACTCAGCTGGGTAATGGAGCTCACGAGGGAACGACCTTCGTGACGAATTTAGAAAAGACTTATCTGAGTGATACTGATCGTCGAACCCTTGGGAACGGATGATCCAATTTGTGGGTCGGTCTTGACGACTTTGTAGACGTTCTTCTGGTTGTCGGTAAAACCGGAGTCCGAAACGATGAAGCCATCCGCCTCGAGGTCGGCTATCGCTTGCTTGACGATCTCACCGGTGACGTCAGGCACTACGACGTATTCGACGCCCTTCGACGTGATGATATCTATGGTGTCGCCGACGTGCACGGGCGTCGTGCCGTCGCCCAGTTGGAGTCGGATTGCGTTTCCTTGTGCAACTGAGGCGTTGTACTCTGCCTCATTAATCGCGCCGAACACGAGGCCCGCGGCGAGCAGCTTGGACTTCGCGTCGTCGACGGAAAGGTTTGTTACGTCTGGCAGGGGCCCGGCCGAGACCACAAGAGTGACCGGCTGCAGTTCGCCGTAGGTAGCAACGCCTTTGAGGCTCGAGCCGTCGGCGGCGTGGGCATCGATAACAGTCTTGACGGGCACCGCCGGGTCGAACTGACGAATCGTCTTGTGGTCGAGAGTGAAGGGCGCTTTCGAGATCGCCTCCGTGGCCTGGTCTTCTGTCATGCCCGCGAAGACAGGCACCTTGAGCTGCTTGGGCCCCGTGGAGATGAGCAGCTTAACTGTCGAGTCGTGGGCGACAAATGTGCCGGTCTTCGGATCGGTATCAGCAACAGCACCGACGGGAATCGCGGGCGAGTCAATTTCGCCGTTAGTCGCGTCGACCTTGAGCCCGAGTGAGGTGAGCTTCGCCGTTGCCTGTTTGATGGTTAACCCGGCGATGGATTTCGGGATGTCGACCCGCGAGCCCGGCCCGACCCCGAAATACCAGCCGGTTCCTGCAGCCACGCCAACAAGAATCACGACGAGCGCGGCGATCCACCAGCCGCGTCGACGGCGATGTTGCGCCTTCGCTGTGAGTGCCACAGTGTGGCTCGTAACTTTGGATGACCCAGCTCCTGCCCGACCGCGTACGCCGAACACCTGGGTTGCCGCCGTCGCATTGTCGTTCCCGCCGAACAGCTCGTCGGTGGATTCTCGGCCGGACACGGCACTCGGCAGCACCATCGTCCGCTGTGTAGCAGTCGAACCTGACTTGCTCGGCAGGGCGGTCATCAGCTGGCTATGGGTCTCGAACAGTTGATCGAGCATCGCCCGGGCATCCCGAGGCCGCTGCTCGGGGTCGCGTGAGGTCGCCCAGAGCACGAGCTCATCGAGCTCGGCGGGTACTTTGGGGTTTTTGGCGCTGGGCGCGGGCACGGCGTCGTTGGCGTGCTGGTAGGCGATCTGCATCGGCTGCTCACCTTTGAAGGGCTGCTCGCCAACCAGCATTTCGTACATCATGATGCCGATTGCGTAGATATCACTGCGAGCGTCGGCCATGCCCCGCGTGACGAGTTCGGGGGAGAGATAGGCAATTGTTCCGAGCAACGCCGCTCCAGTCGCGGTGTTCGCGCTGGCCGCCCGTGCTAGCCCGAAGTCGCCGATCTTGATGCGGCCGTCATCGGCCAGAAGCACGTTCTCGGGCTTGAGGTCACGATGCACGATGCCGGCCTTGTGCGCCGCGGCAAGTCCGGCGAGCACGGCCTCCATGATGTCTAACGTTTGCTCGGTCGTGAGCACTTTGTGTTCCTGCAGCAAATCGCGCAGGGTGATGCCGGGCAGGTACTCCATAACCAGATAGGCCATGTCGCTGTCCTGGCCCTGGTCAAAAACGTTGACCACGTTGGGGTTGGCGAGTCGAGCAGCCGAACGCGCTTCCTGGATGAAGCGCTCTTTGAATTTGCTGTCGTCTGCGAGGTGCCCATGCATGACTTTGATCGCCACGCGGCGCTCAAGTCGCAGATCGGTGGCCAGGTAGACGGTAGCCATTCCACCGCGAGCGATGCGGGAACGGATCTGGTATCGGCCGTCGAGTAGACGTCCGATCATCGGATCCGTGCTGTTGACGCTCACCGTCAGAGTCTAAAGTTTTCGGCTGGGAAGACCGCTCTAGACACGGCTGACTGGTGGAATGCTCAGCTCAGTTCGGTGAGCCAGGCCCGCGCTGAAGCTTCCCACTTGGCGTAGGCATCGGGGTAGGCGGAGATCTGCACACTCTGGGCAGCGTCCGACACCGACATCGACTGCCAGCCGCTGATATCGAGCAGCCCGCGCGTGTGGCCCGCGTTCGGGTTGCCCGCGCCACCATAAAACAGCTGTGCAGCGTAGCTCGGGTCGGTCAGTTGATCTACGGAGCCCCAGCCCGCGCTGGGGCGTTGCTGGAACAGCCCCACCGAGTCGAGGTCTCCCCAGCTGAGGTTGCGCAGACCCGATTCCTGCATGGCGGTTGCGAGTGCGATAACTATTCCGTAGTCGGGAACCCCCAGATTGCGGCCAACCTGCACTATGACGCTGGCGTTCGCGCGCATGCCCTCGTTGAGCATGACAATTGACCCGCCGTACGACGCAGACGCCACAGCGGGGATGAGCAGGGTATGGCCGGAGTAGATCAGGCTCGACCAATCGATGCCGTTTGCGTCGAGGAGATCTTGTGTCGCAATCCCGAATTTGGCGGCTACGCCGGAAAGCGTGTCGCCGTCCTGAATCGTGTAAGTGCTTCCGACGGCAACCGGTGCCGGTGCGGGTGCAGGCGCGGGTGCTGGTGCAGGTGTGATCGCTACCACCGGGGTCATCACGGGGGCGGGAGCTGCCTGTTGGGCGGGGGTCGGATCGATGGCGCGACTGGCCGCATCGTCGCCTCCAGTCGCGACTGCGCTGTCAGCGGTAGGCGTGCCTGGCCCGATTTGTCCCGGGATATCCAGTTGCTGCCCCGGATAAATAATGCTGCCCCAGCCCAGTCCGTTCGCAGCCAGTAGGGAGAGCGTAGAGACACCAAATTGTGCGGCGATAGCGCTGATGGCGTCGCCGTGAACGATCGTGTACCGACCGATGGAGGTGGCACCAGCTGGCGCATCAGCAACGGCATCAGCAGGGGCGACGGCGCCGCCGTTGACCAGCTTTAGTTGCTGGCCAGGGAAGATCAACGACGACCAACTGAGGCCGTTGAGGGCGAGCACAGACGCAGTCGAAAGGCCGAAGCGGCTGGCTATGTCGCTGACCGTGTCGCCTGCCGCGACGCTGTACATCGGGGGCGCGGCGACTGACGACGTAGCAACCGTGAGGTTCGCCTGCGGGACAGGCACTCGACGTTCGGTCGCGGACCCCCGCGCCTGCAGTGGCTTGGCGTTCGCGGGCTCGACCGCACCGGTGAGGTTCAAGGTCATCGCTGCCAGCGAGCCGACAAGCAGGATGGGGACCGTCGCGAAAGCGCTGCGCCCAATTCTGCTTTCAGCGCGCACGGCCGCGGGCGCTGCGACAACACGCGGTGCGAGACCCGCGAAAACTCGTCGAGCGTCGCCATCAGCGTGGTCGATTGACTGGTCCATGTATTCCGTCCTGCTCCCGGCCCCGAGAAGGTACTGCGCGGTCATTTCGACCACCGTGGAGTCAAACGTGACACAGATGTCATCTGGAGTCAATCAATGAGGTTTGTGTGATTTCAATTTACATGTTCGAAACATTCCTCTCGCGGCGACGTTTGGTACTGCTCGGCTTCGTCCGTGGCAGGCTGGGTTTGTGACCGAAACGCCCGCTGTAACCTGGCTGACAATTCCCGACCTGACCGAGCTGCTCGGTATCAAGGTGAGCCAAGTGCGCCGTCTCATTGAGGATCGCTCCCTGCTGGCCAGCAAAATCGACGGCGTGTGGCATGTGCCGGACTTGTTCATCGCCAACGGGGAACCCATGCATGAGCTCAAGGGCACGCTCGTGGTGCTCGGTGACAGCGGATTCAGCGACGAGGAAGCGATGGCGTGGCTGCTCAATGACGAAGAGAGCTTGGGAGTGAGTCCGATCGCGGCACTCCACGCCGGGCGAAAGGCCGAGGTGCGTCGAGTGGCGCAGGCACTCGGCTTCTAACCCATCCTGTCTAACGCCGCCGGCCAGTCAACCCCGTTAGGCCGTGCGACGCGTGACTGTTTCGGCCAGTTGCACGAGTTGAGCGCGCGCGGACGCGGCGATAGGGGCATCGGCAAGTGCCTGCCGCGCTAGTTCCACGTTGTGGTCGATGATGCGCTCTACCTCATCGACGGCGCCGCAATCGCGCAGTGCAGTGCGGATCATGTCGACCTGCTGGTTGTCGAGATCCGGATCACCGAGCAGTTCATCGACGAGGCTGCGCAGGTGGGCGGGCAGCCGCGGGCGGGCCAGCGCGATAAGCACGGTTCGCTTTCCCTCTCGAAGATCGTCGCCCGCGGGCTTGCCGGTTACCCGAGGGTCTCCGTAGACCCCGAGCAGGTCGTCGCGCAGCTGGTAGGCGACACCGAGCGGAAGCCCGAACGAGCGCAGTGCGGCGAGTTGAGCGAGGCTCCCCCCTCCCAGCGCAGCTCCGATCGCCAAGGGAGCCTCGATACTGTACTTCGCAGATTTGAAGACGATCACCCGATGTGCGCGCGATAGAGCATCGGCCTCGTCGTGGCTAGCCCAGGAGTTCTCCTCGAGGATGTCGAGGTATTGCCCCGCAGTAACCTCCGTGCGCATGCGATTAAATTCCATCCGCCCTGCAACGGCCGAGGCGCGCTCGGCGAGCAGGCCAGCGCCCCGGTCAAAAATTTCGTCGCTCCACCCGAGCAGCAGGTCGCCGAGTAGTAATGCCGCCGACGTTCCGAACGTGTCGGGGCGGCCCTGCCACGAACTATCGCGGTGCAGGCGTTCGAAGAGCAGGTGGGCCGAGGGCAGCCCTCGGCGGGTGTCCGAGTTATCCATGATGTCGTCGTGAACGAGGGCTGCAGCGTGGAAAACTTCAAGCGCGGATGCGGTGAGCACGACGCCGGGCAAGTCGACCGAGGCATCCAGGTCAGCAAGTGGATCGAAGTCATCGGTAAGCCCCGCGACCGACTGCCACCCCCAATAACAGAACAGGGCACGGAAACGCTTCCCGCCAGAAAGGAAGCCGCGGGCCAATTCGATAAGCGGTTCAAGCTCCGGCGCGATGGCGCTGAACTCCGCGGCTCGCTCGGCGAGGAATTCGTCGATTCCCAGTTGAACCAAGTCAACTAACCGGTTACTCTCAGCCACTTGCCTAGCCTAGCTATGCTAACGGGGCGTACTATGAAGCTTCACGCGCCAATCCCGAGCCTGAGGGGAACAGGATGCCACTTTCCGAGCAAGAACAGCGCCTCCTGGAAGAGATGGAGCGCAACCTCTATCAGAACGATGCTGACTTCGTTGCGACCGTCAATCCTCGCCGCGGCAAAACCAACTACACGGTGTTGGTGCTTGGCGTGCTCATCGGCCTCCTGGGCATAGTGACGCTTGTGACGGGCGTGGTAGTGCACCAGCCGCTGGTGGGTGTGTTGGGTTTCGCGATCATGTTTGTTGGGGTGCTGATTGTTGTCGCACCGCCTCGCCGGGCCGAGCGCTCTGCATCTGCAGCTGGATCTGCGTCCTCCGCCAAGCGCAAGGCAACCGAATCCGGCAGCTTTATGGATAGCCTCAACGACCGGTGGGACAAGCGCCAAGACGGTCGCGGCTAACCGCCACTAGGAATTTCGCTTCAGAGCCAGCCTCAGGGCTGGCTCTTTTTTGTGCCCTGAGGGCGAACTGGGGCGCTTCGACCGGTCTGAGCCCGCATTTCCCTCCACTCCATCCCGCCTCATAACTATTGGAGTTCTTTACGTCAATTGGGAAAATGTGGCTCACTATGCCTTGTTTGTGGTGGAAAGTGGAGTAAAGTGGGGGAAACCTGAATCCGGGCCGGAGTATGAGGGGAGGCACCCGTGTTCCTTGGCACGTACGCACCCAAACTCGACGACAAAGGCCGCGTTATCCTTCCCGCGAAATTCCGCGAAGAGTTGTCGTCTGGCATGGTCGTTACCCGTGGCCAGGAGCGCTGCCTTTACGTCTTTAGCCAGCGCGAGTTCGAAGAGATTCACGGCAAGATCCGCCAGGCCTCAATTACCAGCAAGCAGAACCGCGACTTCCTGCGCCTTTTCCTCTCGGGCGCCAACCAGGAAGTTCCGGATGCCCAGAACCGGGTGACGATCCC